>ONYB01000027.1 GCA_900321895.1 uncultured Brachyspira sp. | reverse complement strand
TTGTAAAGTCACTAAATACACCACTCCTAAAATCTACAGGAGTTCCCCTAAATTCAACTTTCATAAAAAAGACCTCATTTTTTCATAGTATAACACGTAAATTTTAAAATTTGCGGAGTTATTTAACAATTCGCAACATTGACATTTTTATAGTAATATATTTTTGCATTGAGAGATTTATCTCAACTACGATAAAGATTGGAGAAAATTATGAGCGTAGAAGTTATACAATATCAAACAGAAGGCGTTTGTTGTGCCCTAATGCAGGTTGCAATCGACGGCGATACAATCGTTGACGCACAATTTTTGGGCGGTTGCAACGGAAATTTGCAAGGGATAAAATCACTTATTAAGGGGATGAAAATTGACGACGTTATCTCAAAATTGAGCGGTATTAAATGCGGTAGCAAAATGACAAGTTGTCCCGACCAGCTATCAAAATGCTTAATCGAATACAAAAACAAAAAGAGCCAAACTGTTCAGGGATAATAAAAACTTGTTTATGTCAAAATAAACAAGTGCATAAATAGTGTTAATAATATGATAAACAATAAGTTAGGATTTCGTTTTACGGAGTTTGTCGCTTAAATACCAATCAGATTAACTCCGTATTTTTTGTTAGGCTAAACTAACAAAATTATTGTAAGGTATTCCTTACATTTTGTCAAGTATTTTTGTGCTAAAATAGTAAAAGCTGATTATAAATAGGATGAAATTATGATAACTACAAATAAATTGACCGTGAGGTTCGGCTCACAAACTCTTTTTGAAAACGTTAGTATAAAGTTCGTTTCGGGTAATTGCTACGGCGTTATCGGAGCAAACGGAGCAGGAAAAAGTACGCTTTTGCGAGTTTTGTCGGGCGAACTTGAGCCGACATCAGGCGAAATAAGTATTTCAAAAGGTCAAAGAATTGCGGTTTTGAGGCAAGATCACTTTGCATTTGACGACTACAGCGTAATCGAAACGGTAATCATGGGTCACAAAAAGCTCTACGAAGTTATGAAGGCTCGTGATGAAATTTACGCAAAGCCTGATTTTAACGACGAAGACGGCATTAAAGCCGCTCACTTGGAGGAGGAATTTGCAGAACTTGACGGCTGGCAGGCTGAATCTATGGCAGCCTCACTTCTTTCTGAATTGGGAATTCCTGATGAACTCCACCAATCACAAATGAAGGATTTGGCAGGTAGCGAAAAGGTGCGTGTACTGCTTGCTCAGGCACTTTTCGGCAACCCTGACATCTTGCTTTTGGACGAACCCACAAACCACCTCGATTTGAACACTATAAACTGGTTGGAGGAATTTTTGATAGATTTTCCAAACCTCGTTATCGTAGTTTCTCACGACAGAAAATTTTTGGACAGAGTTTGCACCCACATGGCGGATATTGATTACAAAAATATTCAACTTTATACTGGAAATTACTCTTTTTGGTCTGAGGCAAGTCGCCTAATCCAAAAACAAAAAGAAGAACAAAACAAGAAAACCGAAGAAAAAATGGAGGAATTGAAAGCATTTATCGCAAGGTTTAGTGCGAATGCCTCCAAGGCAAAGCAGGCAACCTCGAGAAAAAATATGCTCGACAAATTGTCGCTTGAAGAAATCAAGCCGTCCTCTCGTCAATACCCTCGAATTAGGTTTAATTACCAAAAAATCCCTGGAAAAGATGTCTTGACGGTCGAAAAACTCACAAAATCAATCGACGGAGAACAGTTGTTCAAAAATTTCAGTTTTGAAGTTTATCAAGGCGAAAAAATTGCATTTATTGCAAAAGACCCGTTGATTATTACGACGCTTTTTGACATACTCGCAGGCAAAACTCAACCTGACGCAGGGAGTGTAAACTGGGGTGTCACGGCAACGGTTTCGTATTTTCCGAAGGATAACAATTTCTATTTCGACTGCGACAAAAACATTATGCAATGGCTTGCCCAGTATTCGCCTGACCAGCACGTAAACTTTTTACGTGGGTATTTGGGCAGAATGTTGTTCACGGGTGACGATGCCGACAAGCAGGTAAAAGTCCTCTCGGGTGGCGAAAAAGTTCGCTGTATTCTTGCAAAAATGATGATTGAGGAGTCAAACGTAATGATTTTTGACGAGCCGACAAACCACTTGGATTTGGAGGCAATTACAGCCCTCAACAACGCCCTGATTGATTACACGGGCACAGTACTTTTCACTTCACAGGATTACCAGTTCATTCAAACAGTTGCTGACAGAATAATTGAGATTTCGCCTTACGGCTACATCAACCACCGCAGCAAATATGAGGACTACCTCGCAAACCCTGCAATCATCAAACGCCGCAACGATTTGTACAAAATGGCGATGAAGTAAGTGGTGGGGGGAACGTAAGCGTTAGTACATGTCATCTTGAGGAGCAAAGCGACGTAAAGATCGCATAATCGTCGGATTTGGGTTTGACCCCTTACGAACCCGAGCAGAGGTATGAGCGAAGAAAAATGTGAGCAAACATCAAAGAAAACATTGAGTTGAAATGGTGGGGACGCTTCGCTTTTCCCCACTCTACAGTTTCACACCTCACATTGTAACGGACTTATCGCCCTATCGCCTTATAGCCTTATCGCCTTTTTGGTGGAAACGCTTTCGCTTAGTCCACCCTCACCCTTCACTCTTCACCATATTCACCTTACCCATTGCAAAAATTATCAACACCTGATATCTTTAGTACACCCTCGCATTAAGTGACACAGTTCACAATCACAACGTAATTGTTAAAATTTAATTAACAAAACTCAATTATTCGTAAAATAGAGTTATAACATAAGTGTTGAAAGTAATAGACAACTTGAAAGGAGCGTTGAATATGAAATTTTTAGTTAGAAAAGCACCGGAACATTTTATAAGAACAGTAAATGATGAAATCAGTTCTCTTTTGAACAGACATTTCGACAGTTATTTTCCGGAAGCTGCTTACTGGGAAGATGTTGAAAAATTCTCTATGCCGGTTGAAATTACTGACAAGGGCAGAGATTATGAAGTAAGAGCTGAACTCCCAGGAGTTAAGAAAGAAGATTTAGATATAGATATAGACAAGAATTACATCATTATCAATGCTAAAAAAGAAGAAGAACACAACGAAGATGAAAAAGCCTACAAAAAATCAGAATTCAGATACGGCGAATTCTCAAGAACCGTTTATTTCCCTGAAGAAATCAATGTCGAAAAAACAGAGGCTAAATTGGAACACGGTGTATTAAAGATTGATGCGCCTAAAAAATATACGGAAAAATATTCTAAGAAAAAACTTTCAGTTAAATAAAAAGTTTCAGGCAGGGCGAAAGTCCTGCCTTTTTTAATATCAAAACCGATTATCACCCCAAAATCTTTTCATGCTACAATAATATTATGGAAGATAAAATGAAAAAGGGTTTAATTATAGGGAGCGTTTTGGTTCTTGCAAGCATTGCAGTAGCATTTCTCAGCCAACCGCCGGCTAAGACCGAAAAAATTTATAGAGAAGCTCTCGCAGATGTGCAAAAAGAAAATTATCAAAATGCGTATTATCTGTTTTCCCGCATAAGTTTTTTTTCGCCTCTAAAGCCGATTGCAATTTATCATCAGGCTGATTGTGCCGCAAAAATTGAGGACAACAAAACCGCCGTAAAAAAATATAAAACTCTTTTCAAAATCTATCCGAAACACAAATTAAGTCCAAAATCAAAATATATGGCGGCTCAAGCTCTTGTCAAAACCGACCCGCACACAGCAAAAAAATATTTTGACAACATAATTTCATCTTATCCGCACACAGATTTTGCAATCGCCGCAGAATATTATTCGGGCATTCTTTTAATGGACGGATATAAAAACTCCAAAGACAAAATTTTTCCGCTTTCAGGCAAAATTGATGTAGAAAATCACTTCAGACATTACCTTACAAAAGCCCCGACAGGAAGACTTGCTCTCAACGTAATCGAAAATTGGCTCAGCCTTGACAAGTCAATTTCTTCGGACGATTACCTTCTAATGGCAAAATCGTATTACCTTTTTAATGAATATGAAAAAGCTGAAAAAATCTTGTCAAAAGTTGATTTTAAAGACTCGTGGGCAATAGAAGTTCAAAATGCCTACAAACTAGGCAACAAACCACGTGTAAAATACCTCACCGAATGGGGATTGCAAAACCACGCAAAATACATTGACAACCAAGACGTCTACGACGCAGTCGACACCTATCTGTTGCTCTACCCGTCAAAATACGAAGGGGCAAGCAAATTGCTGAACTTTGCAAAATCTAAGGGCAAAGACTACATTTGGGATGTAAAATGCACTTATGCAAATTCTGCAGACAAGTCGCAATGCTTCAAAAATCTCTACCTTGCCTTCCCGAGGAGCGAGTTTGTAGAAGACGCACAATCACAAATTTTTCTTGAAACAATTCGCAAAAACGACTTGAACGGGGCAACAAAAATAGGACGAGATTTCCTAAATAAGTTCAAAAAATCACAATATGTGCCAATGGTAATGTATTGGATGGGGAGGATTTGCGAGAAAAAACAAGATTACAGCGGATATATGGGTTATTACAGGAGCGTAATTGCCAGATATCCCGACAACTACTATGCTTATCGTGCATACTTACGGATGAACCACAACCACGGAACAACTATCACAACCCAAATTCCGGAATTGCCGGTAGAATACCCGTACAAACACAAACCTGCCATAATCGAAACCTTAATTTCTTTAGAAGATTACGATATTTTAGAAGAATTTTCTCGAGGCGACGAGTTTTTGAAAAGTTGGATTTTATATAGAAAAGGCGACTACAGCAACTCTATGGTAACTGCCAGAGATGCCATGGACGCACTTGCAACAAAACCCGACAAGTACGACATGAGATGGCGTTTGGTATACCCTCAACATTATTACAACGATATGAAAATTAATGCCGAAAAATACGGCAACAATGCTCCTTTAATGGAAGCTATCGCAAGGGAAGAAAGCTATTTCAACCCGAATGCACAGAGTGGTGTCGGGGCAGTCGGCTTAATGCAACTCATGCCTGCAACCGCAAACGAAATCGCTTCAAAAAACGGGATTTCTACTTTTAATCTAAAAAATCCGCACGACAATATCAGGTTAGGAAACGCATATTATGCATTTTTGAAAAGCATGTTATCAGGCATGGATGTTTCCTCAATCGCAGCATACAACGGCGGAATAGGCTCCGTAAATTCGTGGAAACAAAAAATTTACTACAACGACACAGACGAATTCGTCGAACAAATTCCGTATCCGGAAACCAAAACATACGTCAAAAAAGTTTTCAAAAGTTACTGGAACTACGTGAGAATTTATACAGGTAACGACAAATAATGAATAATTTTCAATTTTTAAAAGAAATCGACAGCAGTTTATTTAAACTAGCCTTGGATGCCGAAAAACTCTATCGTGACGAGTATTTTGACCAATGCATAATCCAGACGAGAAAATTCGCCGAAAATATCTGCAAAAAAGTTCTCAAAGACAAACGTATGCCTGACGACACTTTTGACGAAATGCTTGCGACATTAAAGGATATATCGCACGGCTCACCGAGAGAAAAAGAATTTCTTGACGACTTGTATTTTTTAAAAAAGAGCGGTAACGAGGCGGCTCACTCTCAAACCTCTAAAAACAGCGGCATTGCGGCTTTAGAATGTTTGCAAAGAGCATTTGAAGCGGCGATTAATTTTGCAACAACACAACCTGACTATGATCCGAAACTGGAAAATCTTGTCTATGATGAAGAACTGCTGATTACGGGCAAAAAAAGTCGCACAAAAACTTTGCAGGAAAAATACCTTGCCGAAAAGAAAAAAGAACTTAAAAAAGCCGAAAAATTACAAAAAAATTCGACCTCCACCAAATCGTCCAAACCCGTAAAATCCAAAAGACAATACAGTGTAACAAAAAAACAAACAGGCAAAAAATTCTCCTGGTTTAAATTTTTGCTGATTTTGTCCACAATAGTTGCAACGATAACCTTAGCGATAATCCTGATTTTGTAGGCGATTATGAGATATAAAATTCAACTAAACCTCGGCAGAAATTGCCTGAGATATATTATAAAAACCTACGGGATTGAAGAAATTTTTATGCCGTTTTATATCTGCCCGACGGTAATTCGTGCGGTACGCAAGGAAAATTGTAACATTCATTTTTACCACATCGACAAAAACTTCATGCCTGTCTTTAATTTTGGCAAAAACGATTTTATTCTCTACCCGAATTATTTTGGAATTTGCTCAAAAAATGTTCTCAAACTCAGTCAAAAATATAAAAATCTCATTGTCGACAACGCTCACAATCCTTTCATGCCGGAGGTCGGGCTTGCTGATTTCAAATCTTACAGGAAATTTTTCAACGTAAAAGACGGTGCGGAATTGAATATTTCCCAAAAATTTGAGATTGATTTTCCTAAAGAAAAATTCACCTACGAAAACTTTTCCGCAAGATTATCTTACGAAGAACTTGTAGAAAACGAAACAAGACTTGATAACGAGGAAATTTTAAAGATTTCTGATTGCACAAAAAACCTTCTCTCGCAAATTGATTTTGAAAAAGAAAAAGAGAAACGGCTCGAAAAATTTCAAGAATTCCACAAAAAATACAGAGAGAAAAATGAACTTAAATTTGAACTGACAAAATTTGACGTTCCTTTTGTTTATCCTTATTTGACGAGGGACGAAAAGGTCGGCTACGAACTGGAAAAATCGGGACTGCTCATTATAAGATACTGGGAAAGCCTACCAAAAGACTTTCCCGAATACGATTTTTATAAATATTTAATACCAATACCGCTAAATTAGAGGTAACATTTTCTGTCTTGTCCGACGACACCTGCATAAAGCTCGATATATTGTTTTGCGGGACTTGCGTCGATTTTTGTCAAAAGAACTTCTTCAATTTGGAAAAATCCGACATCGCCAGACATTTCGATATCAATTTTAATAGGTTTTCTTTCACCACGATGAATACCGATACGATTAATTGCATTTGCCGAATATTTATGGATATCGCCGACACGAGGTGTTGTGTTAATCGCAAGAGGAATTCTTGCTCTGCCCTTTGTCATATCGCAACCGTCCGCAACGAGAATAATTCCAGCCTCGGTTGAGTGGATTTTTCTAGAGGACATGTGACCGATAATCGCCTCTGTCGCAACCGAGCGAATAATTACACGCTTATGCAAATTGTCAGGGAATACGTGCATTAAAGCTCTTTCAATAATCGGTTGAGCAAGGAGAACGGACATTTCTTCATGTCCTTGTCTGCCGATTGCCATTCCCAAATCATGCATTAAACCTGCCAAAATTACAGCACACATACTGTCCTCAAAAGTCCCTGTTTCTTCATGTTCAAGGGAGGTTTGAATACCTGCTTCGTGCAAAATATTCAACATCTTAATAGCATTGCCGACAACCTGCCTCATGTGAACAGGTCCGTGGTCGTTAAACCCCAAACGTCTTATTGAAACATTATTTGAGTAATCCTGCATTTCCTGCAACTCTTCATCCGCAAAAAGATACTTCGCTAATGCCAAGCAGGTCGGATGATTTTTCAATCTGTCCAAAATTTTCGATTCTGTAGATACTTCCTTAACTGATTTCATAATTTTCTCGCTTTCGGTCTGTATACTCATATAATAACTCATAATCACAAATATGTGAAGTCATTTTAATGTGAGTGGCGATTTATCTTTACAGGGAATAAATTAAATAACTTGTATGTAACAGTCTTTTTTGTTGTGTAAATTTTAAAAAACAGCTTCTTTTCAGGCTTTTTGATTAAGATTTTTTTGTCCATAAGCTCGGGGTTAGAATTTTCAGACGGCGAAACCTCAAGCCAATCAAGGATTTTGAATTTTTCATTTTCCCATTTGTTAAAACCTTCTTTAATATAATCCGCTGTTTGTTTTTGGATTTTTCTAACATCTTTCAGATTAATTCTTTCAGGCTTTTTGAAATTATACAAAAATCCCGTCTGCCCGTCTTTTATATACTCGTTCATTGTCGGATTGTTTGGAGAAATCACACATCTGCCCGCAGCCATTGCTTCTAAAAAGCTCATCCCGATACCTTCATATTCTCTCGGTGCAAAATACAGAGCAGATTTTTGAATATATTTTTCCATTTCATCTTTTGTGTCAAACCAATTTGAAACAACAATCTTACCTTCGAAAACTTTTGGCGGTTCAACAATCTTGTTTTCGGGATCCGGAACTTGGTGCAAATAAACTTTATTCAAACTTTTTACATCAAGGACTTTTTCCATAATTTTCGGACTGATTTTTTCACGTCTTTGCCAGAAAAATATTGATTTTTCATCGCCTTCATCCTCTATTTGAACAGGTTTTGGGAAATATTGAACATAATAAGACGAAAGCCCGAGTTCTTGACATTTTTTATGCAAAGTTGATGAAAAATTTATTATATTGCAATCACGATACTCACTCCAAATCGGGATATTAAAAAAATGAGTTGCGTCATACATCGGAAAAAACGCAATATGATTGAATTTTACATACTTTTTCAACAAGGAAATCGGCGGCATTATCTGAAACAGTACAACCGTATCAAATTCTTTGCCGTCGAGTTCTGAAAACTTTTCAAACGAATCATTATAACTATCAAAGCCAAAAAACTCCACTTCATATTGGGTTTTCAACATTTCTTGAAGGAAGTTAGTTGACTTTGTTTTATTATGAAAAGCATGGTTAACATATAAAAGTTTTTTCATAAAAATTTATGCTTCCTGCGGAATTAAAACTTCATAACCTTCATTTTTCAGGAATTTTTCTTTTTGAGCTTCTTTCATATCTTCCTCAACCATTTCTTTAACGAGTGCAGGAAGGTCGTATTTAGGTTCCCAACCGAGCTCTTTTCTTGCCTTAGAAGAATCGCCTAAAAGCAAATCAACTTCTGTAGGGCGGAAGTATCTCGGATCAACCTCAATAATAACTCTGCCGGTTGCTTTATCAACACCTTTTTCATCCACACCTGTTCCGATAAAGTCTAAGTCAATACCGACTTCTTTGAATGCCATTTTACAGAAATCTCTGATTGTTGTTGTAACCCCTGTTGCAAGAACATAATCTTGAGGTTTATCTTGTTGAAGAATTCTCCACATACCTTCAACATAATCTTTTGCATGTCCCCAGTCACGTTTTGAAGAAAGGTTTCCGAGGTACAATTTATCTTCCAAACCGAGCTTAATTCTAACAGCAGCTCTTGTAATTTTTCTTGTAACGAAAGTTTCGCCACGTCGAGGAGATTCGTGGTTAAACAAAATACCGTTTGCGGCAAAAATATCATAACCTTCTCTGTAGTTTACCGTAATCCAATAAGCATAAAGTTTTGCACAAGCGTAAGGTGAACGTGGGTAGAACGGTGTAGTTTCCTTTTGCGGAGTTTCTTGAACCAAACCGTAGAGTTCGGAAGTTGATGCTTGATAGAATTTTGTTTTCTTTTCCAATCCCAAAATTCTTATTGCGTCAAGAATTCTCAAAGTTCCCAAACCGTCAGCATTTGCAGTATATTCAGGACAATCAAAAGAAACTCTTACGTGTGATTGTGCAGCAAGGTTATAAATTTCATCAGGCTGAATTTCTTGAACCAATCTGATAATATTTGTACTGTCTGTTAAATCTCCATAATGAAGTTTAAATCTTGATTTTTTATCATGAATATCTTTATACAAATGATCAATTCTTTGAGTATTAAAAGATGAAGAACGTCTTTTCATCCCGTGAACTTCATAACCTTTTTCAAGCAAAAGTTCTGCGAGATATGCACCGTCTTGCCCTGTAATACCTGTTATTAATGCTTTTTTCATAAACACCTCTTTATTTTCTTCTTATTAGTTTTTAATAATACAATGTTATCATAATACTTTAAATATGTATACTTGTCAGCATATTGTAAAGATTAATGAAATACCCAAAACTCAATATTTAAAATCTATACAAAGCGATGCCCGAATACTCTCACCAACCTATGTTTTTTAGAAGTTCTCACCTGAAATATAAAACGGCGAATTTCTTCATACAAAAACCTTATTCTGTCAGAAAATCTTAAATATTTTGCAAGCTTAAACGCAAGCGATATCGGAAAATATGAATTTTCATAAATTTCATGTATTTGAACATCTGACAACTCATAGAATGGTGCATATATTTTTTTAAAAAGTTCACACCTTTCTTTTTTAAACCCCTCCACATTATCAGACATACCGCCAGCTCTAAATGTCATAATTTGTTCTTTCACTTCAACACCCTTATATCCGTGAAACAAAGCTTTTAAATAAAGTTCATAATCAGATGTAATTTTTTTATTTTCATCAAAACAGCCCAGTTCTTTTATCATATCAACTTTACAAAACATAGTTTGGTGGCAAAATGGCATTTTGAAAAACGATTTCCAAACTACAGGCTTTCTTATTGAAGAAAGTTTATGATTTTCTTCTACAAGCAGATAAGTCGTCGCATAGGAATAATCTGCGTTTTCTTTTTCCAATGCATCGACAGAAAGACTTATCGCCTTATTTGTGCTGAAATAATCGTCCGAATTTACAAAAACAATATATTTTCCGTTTGCCCTTTTT
>ONYB01000005.1 GCA_900321895.1 uncultured Brachyspira sp. | reverse complement strand
TTTGCGTCCCGATATTCACCACCCGAGGAAAGTTTGTATCCCAACGTTCCAATCAAGGCACATTTTTCGTTGTTTTGTTCAAAGATTTTTTGGATTAAATGGGTAACGGTGGTTTTGCCGTTCGTTCCCGTAACTCCGATTAAATTCATTCCCCAAGACGGGTTTGAATAAAATCTGTCTGCAATATCTGCAATTTTGTGACGAGTCGAATTCACTACTACTTGCGGAATTTTTTTATCAATTTCATCAACTTTATGCTCAACTAAAAGAGCCGCAGCTCCCTTTTCTACAGCACCTTTTGCAAAAGTATGACCGTCTGCGTATTCCCCCGGAAGGCAAATGAAAATATCACCCTTTTTTGTGGTTTTGGAATTGTACGAAATTCCTGAAATGTCCACGTTTTTGAAATTAATCAAATCCCTATAGTCTAAATGTTCAATCAACTCGTCTAATTTCATTTATTTATCTCCTTTGTAAAATTATATTCTTAATTCTTTCTAGTTTTCCTTTGGCGTAACCTTATCAGGCTTCAAATTCATCATTCTTGCAATCTGCGTTGAAACTTCGTGAAAGACAGGGCCTGCAACGGTATTACCCCAAATTGCACCAACTCTTGCACTGTCCACCATTACATAAATCAAAACTTGCGGATCGGAAGCAGGCAAATAGCCGATTGTTGAGGTGTATGTAAACGGTGTATAACCCGAAGAATTTTCTTTCGGTTTTCTTGAAGTACCTGTTTTTGCCGCAACGTTATATTTATCCATTTTGATAATAGAACGCCCGTTATTAACACTTTTTGCAAGCAATCTCGTAACCGCATCCGCAGTAGATTGAGAAATAACTTGAGTTCTTTGAATTTTTACAGCTTCTTCTTCAGGTGAATACTTGATTACGTGCGGAGTAACCCTGACTCCGCCGTTTGCAAGAGCCTGAACTGCCGAAATCATCTGCATTGCAGTAACGGAAGTACCGTAACCGTAAGCCATTGTTGCGTGAATACCTTTATCCCAGTTACCCCAATACGGCAAAAGTCCGGAAGATTCACCGGGAAGATCTATACCCGTCTTAGCACCGTAACCAAACTTTTTCAACATATCGTAAAACTCGTGCGGTGTCATTGTTTTAGCGACATTGATTGACCCGATATTACTTGAGTGTTCAAACAAATATTCAAGCGAAATATGCCCCGGATAAGGGTGAACCTCGTAATCATAGTTTTTGATTTCCCATTTTCCGATAGAAGTTTTACCGGTATCAAGAACGGTCGAATGCTCGTTAATCTTGCCGAGGTCCATTGCACTGGCAACAGTAATTGTTTTAAACGTAGACCCCGGAGGAAAAACGTCAGTCAATGTCCAATTTTTAATTAACCCCGGAGCAACTGTTTTGAAATTGTTCGGGTCATAAGTCGGATATACAGCATAGGCAAGAATTTCGCCGTTTTTAGGGTTCATTACGATAACCGTACCCCTCAACGCCTCTTTTTCTTTAACCATTTTTTCAAGTTCTTTTTCACAAACGTGCTGAATTGCTGCGTCAATCGTCAATGTAACGTCCTGCCCTTTAGGGTTTGTCGCAGTCGCAACAGGATCAGTCATAAAATCATAAATAATTTTACCCTTTTGAGTTCGTTGAAATTTAACCTCGTTTTCTACGTGCTCAAGTTTATCTTTCTCAGTATATTCAACCCCGTTTGCAATATCAGCATCAAAATTGTAATACCCCAAAACGTGTGCAGCAAGTGTTCCTTGCGGGTATTCTCTCGTGTTTTTTTTGTCTAAGCTTATTGCCCTTAGATGAAGTTTTGCGATTTTTTTTGCGGTATTTCTGTCAACATCTTTTTTAATTGCAATAATCTGGTTCGGGCTCTGCAATTTTTTCAAAAGTTGTTCTTTTGACATATTCAAAATCGGAGCAAGCTGCTTTGCAATATTTTCAGGAGATGACTCCTCCTCATCGTAGTCCGCACGACGGGCAAAAATATTGTAAAAGACTTTGTCTGTCGCAAGTTTTATACCGTTTCTGTCATAAATATCCCCACGTACGGAGAAATTCTGACCTGCACGCTGATTTCTTGCTCTAACACGGTATTTTTTAATATCGATTACCTGAATAAAAAACAGGTGAATAATCAAAGCAACTGCAAACAAAATAAATAATATATATAGCCAGCTTAAAATTTTGTCGAAACTTTTTTGGTTTTTAGTGGCTTCACGCCTTTTACGTCTTTCATTCAATTTTCAAGTTCTCCCTAATGAATAAAATTCTATCACAACTACACCAACACCGAAACAAATATTAAATAATTTTAACCACAACAAAATATCACTTAACACAAAACCTTTTACAAACTCATCAATACGTGCTATAATGAGCTTGAAGAAGGAGAGAATTATATGGAAATTAGTGTTATGGATGACGTAAAGCACGTTCCTTGCGAAGTTTTGGTTATCAATAAATTTGAAGGCGAAGAAACATCTCAAGAACTTGCTAATGTTTATGCGGTTGCAAAAGATCATTTTGAAGGCAAATTGGGGCAAACTTATCTTTTGCACACCTTAGATAAAATTCCTGCCGACAAAATTTTGGTTGTCGGGTTTGGGAAAAGAGAAGAATTTAACGCAAACAAAATGAGAGAGGCTGTTTGCAAGGCTGTAAAAAAATTACAACAAATCCATGCAAAAGAAGCTTGCTTTGATTTTGACGTAAATTGTGACTATGGAAAATCTGCCGTAATCGGTGCTATGATTGCTGATTACGCTTTCGACAAATACAAAACCGAAAAAGCAAGACACTTAGAAAAAATTACTTTTGCGAAATTTTCACAAGCTGAAATTAACGAAGGTATCATCTTTGGTGAAGCAATGAAGTTTGCAAGAGATTTGGCAAATGAACCTGCAGCTTACGCAACCCCTTCAAGACTTGCAGAAATTGCTTCAAATATTGATGGAGTTTCCGCAAAAATTTTCGACAAAGAAGAAATCGAAAGAATGGGAATGGGTGCTTATCTCGCAGTCGGTCAAGGCAGTGTTCAGCCGCCGAAATTTATTCACATGAAATATGTCGGCAAAAATCCTAAGAAAAAGATTGCAATCATCGGTAAAGGCATTTGTTTTGACGCAGGCGGTTTGGATTTGAAACCTGCCTCATCAATGCTTACTATGAGAGATGATATGTCAGGTGCAGCTTGTGTCTTGGGTGTAATGAAGGCTTTGTCAAAATTAGAACCGGATGTTGAAGTTCACGGGATAATCGCAGCTTGCGAAAATATGCCGTCAGGTTCATCTTACAAGCCGGGGGATATTTTGACTGCGAAAAACGGCAAAACTATCGAAGTTGACAACACTGATGCAGAAGGCAGATTAACTCTTGCGGATGCTCTTTGCTACGCTTGTGAACTCGGTGTTGATGAAGTTATTGATATCGCAACCCTTACAGGTGCTTGCGTTGTAGCTCTCGGCACAACAGTTTCAGGCATTATGGGTAACGACGAAGATATGATTTCAACTTTAATAAGAACAGGTAAAGACAGCGGTGAAAAATTCTGGGAAATGCCTATGTACCCTGAATTTATGGACAGTTTGAAATCTGATATCGCAGATATGAAAAATACCGGCACAAGAATGGGCGGTGCATCAATCGCAGGCGTATTCTTAAAAGAATTCGTCGAAGGCGTAAAATGGTGTCACCTTGATGTTGCGGGGACTGCGTTTTTAGAAAAACCACAAAAAGAATTTATCGCAGGTTCTACCGGCGTCGGAGTCAGAACCCTTTTGAATTACATAAAAGACTAATATTATGGCGGCATTTTCAATGCCGCCATTTTAAATATTTAATTTTTCAGGAAATTGCTGATTCCGTCAGCAATCGCTCCAACTGTTTTCTTTTGAAATTCCTTGTCAACGAGTTTTGCGTTGTCTGACGGATTAATCAAAAAACCGATTTCAATCAAAATGCTCAAAGCATTCGTGTTTCTCACCAGTGCAAAACTTGCTTGTCGAACTTTGTGATTATTCATTCCTGTTTGAGTTGTAATTTCACTTAAAACTAAATCCGCAAGCGGTTTTGCCTGATTGTAGTAGTAGTAAACTTCGGTCCCGTTGTTTGCAATCGGGTCTAAGTCGTCAGGAAGTGCATTCCCGTGCAAACTGATTAAAAAGACGGAATCCTCATCATTTGCAAAATCAACCCTATCCCGCAACCCGACATAACTGTCATCTTCACGGGTCATAAAAACGATTGCACCTCTGTGTTTGAGTTCCCGTTCAAGATGTTTCGCGAATTCTAACATTGTATTTTTCTCGAGGTTTCCGAGGCACCCGATTGCACCAGACTCACTACCGCCATGACCTGCATCAATAGTAATTTTTATACCTTTTAAAGGTTTTGTTTTGTCAATCGGAGGATTTTTTCGGATTTTTACAACAAAATCAGTTCCGCTAAACCTTCCGCTGTAACCATAAAGTTTTTGGATTGGAATTTGTAGTTTGTAGGTGTTTTCTGGTTGGTTTTCGACGTTAAAAATTTTAATTGTAAAAGGGTTTCCTTCCACAAGTTCAAATGGTGTCATTTTGTTCAGGTGGAATACATAAATTTTAAATTCGGGAGTATCCAGAGTGTCATAACCGTTCATCGTAGCAAGAGAAGCTCCGGAATCTACCAATTTGACGGAATTTTTGCTAATCCAACCTGTTTTGTTGCTGCCTAAAATAATACTGTAAAAACCGCCTTTTTCGCCGTCAAGTACCAACGGCATACCCTTTTGCATGTGAGCAATTCTATTTATACCAGCATCAACAGGGGTCGTTCTGATTGGAGTATTCTCTGTCGTAACCTCTGCATATTTGAGGGTATCATATTCCTTTGTAATTAAAGCCGCTCCTCCGCCTCCGCCGTTGCGTGGTGCAGGTTTTGTAATATCGTAGATAAGTTTTTCATCACCAGACACAAGTGTAAAAGTATTTTTGCCGACATTCAGCGGAATTTTGTATGCAAATCCGCCCGACGGGTGGACATTCACCTGAACTCCGTTCACGGTCAAACCTTTTTTGGGGTTGGTATTTCCGATTAAAAACGAAGATTTTGCGTTTATAACAACAGAATTTTTCTTAGGATAAACCACATTCAGTGCAAATGCACACTGTGCACAACTCAACAATATCAATGAAATTAATAAAAACTTTTTCATAAAATAATTATAATATGAAAAAGTTTTTTGTGCGTTTTATTATGAATAATAAAAGCTGCCATAATAGCAGTTATAGCAGCTCTTAAAATATTGTTACTATTCTTGTAGGGTGCGAAGCAAGCCTGAAAGAAACAGAACTTCTTTTGGGCTTCACCCTGCTTTTATATTATTTACTATTTTTCAAAATTTGTCAAGCCTTGTGGAGTAAAATAAAAGAAACGAACATGCCCTTTTCTATTGCAAGAAAAAGAATACTATGATATTATATACACAGATGTAGTAGTAATAATTTTTTTGACGATATATGCAATGACGTAATGTTCAATTAAATAGCAACTTTCGACCCGATAGGATACATGTATCGGGAATTGCATGTATATATAAAAAAATAGAAAAGGATAAGGTATAGACTTAATGGAATTTTTATTAATTCTTGCGGTTATTGCGGTAATAGCTTTAATCGCCGTGCTGATTATCCAGCAAAACAAGATGAAATCTGTCGTTTCGGGCATCCAAAAAGATAAGGCTGCACTTGTTGAAAAAGAGAAAATCTTATTCAAGGAAGCTAAAATCAAAGCTATAGAAGAGCTTCAAGATGACAGAGAAAAACTTAATGAAGAAGAAAGAGAAAGAAGACAAGAGCTTGCAAGATTAGAAACAAAATTGAACAAACGTGAAGACATGCTTGAAGATAAAATTCAAGAGTACACGGACAAAGACCTTCAAGTTCAGAAAAAAATCGACGAACTTTTAGAAAAAGAAGATTATTTGGCTGAAATCGTCCAAAAGCAGACGGTTGAGTTGGAAAGAATTGCAGGCATGACTGCTGATGAAGCTAAAAATATGTTGTTAGAACAACTCAAGCACGATTTGGCACAAGAACAAATGACACTAATTCGTGAAAACGAAGCTAAAATAAAAGAAGTATCTTTAGAAAAAGCTAAAGAAATTCTTTCTACAACAATGCAAAGATGTATGATTGAACAAGTTGTGGAAACTACTGTTTCAGTTGTTGCATTACCAAATGACGAGATGAAAGGTAGAATTATCGGTCGTGAAGGTCGTAACATCAGAGCATTAGAAACCTTGACCGGCGTTGATTTGATTATTGATGATACTCCGGAAGCGGTTGTATTATCAAGTTTTGACCCTGTAAGACGAGAAGTTGCTAAGCTTGCTCTTGAAAAACTTATCGTTGACGGACGTATTCACCCTGTCAGAATTGAAGAAATGGTAGAAAAAGCTAACGAAGAAATCGAAAAGAAAATTTGGACAGAAGGTGAAAATGCTGCACTTGATATGGGTGTAATGGGCTTGAATAAAGAATTAATCAAGACATTAGGTCGTTTATATTATAGAACGAGTTATGGTCAAAATGTTTTGAAACATTCGCTTGAGGTTGGTCATATTGCAGGCATGTTGGCTGCCGAACTCGGTGCAAATGTTGCTGTGGCAAAGCGTGCAGGTCTTTTGCATGATATCGGTAAAGCTGTTGATCAAACTCAAGAAGGTACTCATATTCAACTCGGGGTTGAGATAGCAACCAGATATGGCGAAAAACCTGAAGTAATTCACGCAATCGAAGCTCACCACGATGACGTTGTTGCAAACACGATTGAGGCGGTTTTGGTAAAAGTTGCGGACGCAATCTCTGCAGGCAGACCGGGGGCAAGACGTGATACCTTGGAAATTTATATCAAACGTCTTCAAAAAATCGAAGACATAGTAAACAGCTACAACGGTATCAAGCAATCCTTTGCGGTACAAGCAGGGCGTGAAGTAAGAATTATCGTACAGGCTGAAATGTTTGATGATTTGGCTTCTCAAAGACTTGCAAGAGAGGTTGCAAAACGTATTGAAGACGAACTCGATTATCCGGGACAAATCAGGGTAACGGTTGTCAGAGAATTCCGTACTACGGAAATAGCTAAATAAGTGAAGAGTGAGGAGTGAAGGGTGAATTTTAACCCTTCACTTAATCTTTTGAATACTAAGGGATCAATCAATGGGTGATGATAAAAATACAGTAAAAATTCTATTTTTCGGTGATATGGTTGGTAGACCCGGAAGGTCAGCCGTTAGGGATTTTATGGTAAATCCGAAAGCCTTTAATTACAAAACCGAACCTGTTGAAAATCCGCCCGTTGATACACATTTTATTATTGCAAACGTGGAAAACGCCTCTCACGGTTTTGGTTTAACCGAAAAAAATTACAACGAACTTTCTGAATATGGTATTGATGCAATGACCTCAGGCAACCATATTTGGGATAAAAAAGAAATATTTAACTACATCAATAATGTCGAAAAACTTCTGCGTCCTATTAATTACCCTAACTGTAAATTCGGAATTGGGGGCAAAATTTTTGAAAAAAACGGGGTGAAAATCGGGGTTATAAGCGTTCTCGGACGAGTTTTCATGAACCTTGTAGATTCGCAATGGGAAGTTGTTCAAGAAGAAATAAAAAGGATGAAAGAAATTACGCCGATTGTTGTAGTGGATTTTCACGCAGAGGCAACGGCTGAAAAGATTTGTTTCGGCAGGTTCTGTGCAGAACTCGGGGTGAGTGCATTTTTCGGCACTCACACGCATGTTCAAACCGCCGATGAAATAATTTTAAACAACATGGGATACATATCTGATGCAGGTTTTTGCGGGACAGTTGACGGGGTTATCGGAATGGAATATCAAACCTCACTCAACCGCTTTTTGACATCTATCCCTGAGCGTTATGAGGTAGCGGACGGCAATATTGTGCAAATCAATGCCGTGGAAGTAGAAATCGACACGGATACGGGCTATGCTGTCGCTATAAAAAGAATTTTTTGTAGTAGAAATAATAAAGAAGAGGAAGAAAGTCAATGAAAACGGATTTGCACATTCACACCTATTATTCAGACGGTGTTTTTTCGCCCGAAAAAATAGTTGATACTGCGATTGACGTCGGCTTACAGGTCATAGCTCTGACCGACCACGACAACGTTTTATCATACAAAGTTGCAAAAAATTATCTTAAAAAAGAAAATAAAGAAGATAAACTTGAAATTATTCAAGGGGTTGAGATAAATACTTTATATAAAAATTACGAAGTCCACATTCTCGGCTACTTTATGAACACACAGGACGGCGATTTTCAAAACCTGTTGAAAACCCAACAACAAGCCAGAGTAAAACAGACTAAAGAAATCATAAGCCTTCTCGACAAAAAAGAAGGTATCAAGATTAAATTTGAAGATATTGTAAAACAGGTTGCAGAAGGTGGCAGTATCGGACGTCCGCATATTGCAAAAGCAATTACAAACGCTGGCGGGACAAGCAACGTTATGGAGGCTTACGCAAAATACATCCACGACGATTCACCTGTCTATGTTCCGAGAAAAACTGTCACTCCGCAAGATGCCGTTGAAATTATCTATGATGCGGGCGGAATTCCTGTAATCGCACACCCTCACGACCTTGACATTGCAGAAGATTTAATTAAAGAATTAATGCAATACGGGCTTCGTGGAATTGAGGCATACCATAGAAAACACTCTCCTGCCTGCGTTGAGTATTTCTCCTCAATGGCGGAAGAACTTGGCTTAATCGTTACTGGGGGTTCAGATTTCCACGCACCAAACATTATGAACGGACAAATCATTCTGGGCAAAAACTTCGTTCCGGAATGGGTTTACGAAAAATTAATCGAAGAAAAAAAGCGAATTGATATGGCTTGAGGCTTATTGTGAAGGAAAAACATTTCTGGAAAATTGAATACACGATAACTTTGTTGGTAATATTTTCGGTGATTGCACTGATGCTACCAACCTCGATTAAATCTACCCTGCAAGCAGATTTGACAACACGTTGGAGTGACTGCTACAACAAACTTTCTTATATGAGGGATGTTATCGCAAAGCACGAGCAGGAAAACCTACTATCAAAACTCAAACGAACTAAAAATCGTGACGAGCGAGAAAAGATTATCACACTTATAATAAAGCCATATTTCAGGCTGAATGAATGCAAATACCTGAAAAAATATCACCCGAAATACCTTAACGGCGGAAAAATTTTGAAAGGTGATAATTTTTATTTTTCGGAACTGTTCACCGGCGACAACAATATCATCGTCGGCTTTAAGAACATAACAGAAAATGACCCGAATAGTGCTATGTTTATGATGATGTTTGACGTCAACGGAATTCTTCCACCAAACACATGGGGCAAAGACATCTTTGGGGCAAAGATTTATGACGGAAAAGTCGAACCGCTCGGGAAAGGCTTGCCGTTAAATGTTTTGAAAAACGACTGTTCCGTGACGGGTTCGGGTGTAAGTTGTTCTTACTACTACCTGATTGGTGGCTCGTTCAACGAATAGTTTAATTTTTGTTAACAAAGGGGCAAATTTTCTACCACAAAATACTTATTAAATATAAGGTAATAGAAAATGAAACTCATCGGAAAATTTCTTGAGCAGTTAGCGAATACAACAACAATCAATTCTGAAACCATTTGTCCTCAACTTGTTAGCAAGACGGGACGAGATAGTGTTGAGTTGCTTGACGGAATAGACCCCAAAAAGCTGAAACCACTGTCAAAAGACACCTTCCACCTCGACAATAAACCGCCCGAGGCAGATATTTATTACAAAAAAACTGACGATCCGTTTTTACTAAATAGTGAAAATGCCAAAACTAAACCGTTCTACTATATATATAAACTTTGGTCTATGGGTAAAGGGTCAGGCACTCGAGGCTTGCAAACTGCCGTAATGGACAGCGTAAGGGACAAAGACACAAAGGGTAGGATTTTTCTTGATGCTCAAAATATGACCCGAAAATGTTCCCCTGCGGGTTTTTATTTCAAACTCGGTTTTAGATTTAAAGAAAAAGGTAAAAATAAAATTTTTCAAGAATGGCTCAACAAGGGCGGAAAGAAAAAAGACGCTCCGCAAGATACGGGCTTGATGTTCCTTCCAAAAGAAAATATCCTTCACTGTCTGATCTACGGACGCACGGATGAGGAAACTATTAGAACAATTAGTGATTTGAAAAAATATATTTCTCTATAAAAAGAGTTACTTTTATAAAAAAGGTGGCGAGTTGAAAATCAACTCGCCACCTTTTAAATTATTTTGTTTTACCTGTTCGTTTGTAGAAATCTTCAATAAATCCTGTATTGAATTTTCCGCTGACAAAAACAGGGTCTTCAATGATTTCTTGGTGAAACGGAATTGTTGTTTCAATACCAGTAACAACATATTCCTTCAAAGCACGATACATTCTACGACGTGCCTCGTTACGAGTTCTGCCCCAACAAATCAATTTACCAATCATTGAATCGTAATATGGCGGAATTGAATAATCTTGATAAACGTGAGAATCAACTCTCACACCAAAACCGCCCGGAGTAACGTAACCCGTAATCTGCCCTGGGTTTGGCATAAAGTCTTTTTCAGGGTTTTCCGCATTAATACGGCACTCAATAGCGTGACCTCTCAAAACAATATCATTTTGCGTGAAATCAAGTTTTTCACCTGCAGCCACCATAATTTGTTCTCTTACCAAATCAACATTTGAAATCATCTCGGTAACACAGTGCTCAACCTGAATTCTGGTATTCATTTCCATAAAGTACCAGCTTCCGTCGTGGTCAAGCAAGAATTCGCAAGTACCTGCACCTTCGTAGTTGATTGCTTTTGCAGCACGAACTGCTGCAGCACCCATTTGTTTTCTTGTTGCTTCATCAATAGCAGGGGATGGAGCTTCCTCCAAAAGTTTTTGGTGACGTCTTTGGATTGAACAATCTCTTTCACCCAAGTGAACTACGTTTCCGTACTGGTCGCCCAAAATCTGAACTTCAATATGTCGTGGATTTTCAAGATATTTTTCAGCGTAAACATCAGGGTTACCAAAGAAGTTTTGAGCTTCTGACTGGCAAAGACTCATATTTGTTTCAACTTCGTCGTCAGAACGTACAATTCTCATACCTTTACCGCCACCGCCTGCGGTTGCCTTCAAGATAATCGGATAACCGACTCTGTGTGCAAATTCCTTAACTTCTTCAGGAGTTTTCAAAATCCCTGTCCCAGGAGTTACAGGAACATCGTTGTCAATCATTGTTTGACGAGCGGTAGCTTTGTCACCCATTTTACGCATTGCTTGAGCAGTAGGGCCGATAAATTTTATACCATGTTTTTCGCAAATCTCTGCGAAATCGGCTCTTTCTGACATAAACCCGTACCCCGGATGGATTGCATCCGCACCTGAAACAAGAGCTGCCGAAATAATTGCAGGAATACTCAAATAACTTTTTGCACTTTGTGCAGGTCCGATACAATAAGCCTCTGTAGCCAATCTCACGTGGAGCGAGTTTGCATCAGCCTGAGAATAAATAGCAACCGTCGGAATTCCGATTTCTCTACACGCTCTAATAATTCTTACCGCAATTTCACCACGGTTTGCAATCAATACTTTTTTAAACATTTTCTCTATCCCTAATAAATAAAGGTTGAACGCAACAAAGAAGGTTCAACCTTTTTGACTTTTAAACTATTCTACATACATCAAAACTTGACCGAATTCAACAGGTTGACCATCCTTTACACAAATTTCAAGGACTTTACCTGAAACTTCGGCTTCGATTTCGTTCATCAATTTCATAGCTTCAACTATGCAAACTACATCACCTTTAGCAACTTCTTTGCCAACCTCAACAAAAGGTTTAGCGTCCGGTGACGGAGCTGAATAGAAAGTTCCAACCATCGGAGAAGTTATCGGTGTACCTTTTTTAGCAGGTTCTTTTGCAGGAGCTGCTGCAGCTTGCGGGGTTGCAGCTGGAGCAACGGCAGGGGCAGCAGCCATAGGAGCTGCAGCAAGTGCAACAACTTCTTTTCTCAAAGTGATTGCTTGTTCGCCATCTTCAAGAGAAATTTCTGTCAAAGAATTTTCTGAAAGAACCTTTGCTAATTTTTCTACATATTCTATATCAAATTTCATTGTTTTTTGCCTTTCTTAATAAGTGAAAAGTGAAAATCCACGTTGCAACAACAAATTGCCTCGCAAAAACGGTTAAAAATCACCTTACTAAGATTTTCACTTTTTTTAAATTACGCTCTGTCGAGATATTCGTTAGTTCTGGTGTCAACTCTAATTCTGTCACCGTTTGAGATGAAGAACGGAACGTTTACAACTGCACCTGTTTCAAGTGTTGCAGGTTTTGAACCGCCTTGAGCAGTGTTACCCTTTTCAGCAGGCGGAGTATCAACAACCTCCAACTCAACGTGAGCAGGGATATCAACACCAATAATTTTTGTATCGTGGAAAAGAATTTGAACAACCATATTTTCTTTCAAATACTTTTTGCCGTCACCGATATGATCTTCCGGAACAGGGAGTTGTTCGTAAGTTTCGTTATCCATCATAACGTAGTCATTGCCTTCTTTGTAAAGGTATTGCATTTCACGTCTGTCAAGAGTAGCTTTTGCAACTTTTTCGCCTGCACGGAAAGTTTTTTCAACAACCTGACCTGTTTCTACGTTCTTTAATTTTGATCTTACGAACGCAGCACCTTTGCCCGGTTTTACGTGTAAGAATTCTACAACAGACCACAACCCGTTGTCTAATTCCAAAGTCAAGCCTGTTTTAAAATCGTTTACTGAAATCATATTTTTCCCCTTATATAATAATATTTTCTATTTGTAAGATGAGTTTAGCATAAACACGTGATTTTTACAAAAATAGTTTACATTTCTTATATTGTTTTGGGGGTTAAAGTAGTTTTGAAGGAATATTGAGATAAGTGAATAGGTGAATAAGTGAATTCGCCCTAATCGGGCTCGTGAATAAGTGCATTTCGGGTGCTACGCACCAAAATCGCTTTTGAGCGTAGCGAACGATACGAACTTATTTACTTATTAACCTATTCACTTATTCACCTCCCCAAAATTTGCATGTTAACTTTTGTAACAGTTTTTATCAAATCGTGCAATTCCATGGAAATCAAATACTTTATATATATACATGAGATATAAGTACAAGAATAAACCATAAGGAGATTGCATCATGGGTTTTGGAATTAATGCAATAGGTCAAGAACCTAGCACAGGCGGTGCTGATAAAATTAAAAAGCTCAAACAGTTCTACGGGATGATGAAAGCTAACCCGCAGGTTGCTTTTAACGTTTTTAACAACTTTATTCAAGGCGACACTAAAGATTTACCGGGATTGTTGAACGGAAGTTCCGCAGCTGCAAACCTATAGATTTTACTTAAAAGTTTTTTTGAGTTAGAATAATCCTTGCAAATAAATGTGAGGATTATTTCTATGCTATTGACCGCAGATATTGGAAATACGAGTATTACCTTGGGGCTGTTTGATGAAGATGCTCTTGTTGAAGATTTCAGACTGGCTTCCGACAAAGATTTGTCGTTGGAAGAATATGAAGTGCTGTTAAAATCTTTGTTTAAGGATTAT
Organism: uncultured Brachyspira sp.; assembly: GCA_900321895.1. GTDB lineage: Bacteria > Cyanobacteriota > Vampirovibrionia > Gastranaerophilales > Gastranaerophilaceae > Scatousia. The sequence goes on along the minus strand of ONYB01000005.1, from coordinate 83 downwards.
AGAGTTGAAGGCTGTATAATTTCTTCCGTTGTGGAGGAATTGAGCAAGAAGTTTAAAAAAGCAGCCGATGATGTATTTAAGAC
>ONYB01000018.1 GCA_900321895.1 uncultured Brachyspira sp. | reverse complement strand
TATAATTGCAAAGCCTATAAATTTTGTTTTGAATACCGTTGTCGGTAGAGTTTTGAACGTAATTCGTAATTTTCCGCAGATAATTCAAAATTTTTCGCAAAAATTGGCTGATATTACTGATAAATTGACTGCTGTATATGGTGAACTCAAGGCTGCGATTGCAAAGAAGATTTCTGAAACTTTTGGTGAACTTAAAAAGAAAATCAAATCATTGTTTGCAATTTTCGGAGTTCAAAATTCAGATAATGATGACAAACAAATTGATGAAACAAAAAAAGCCTTTAAGTTGAAAACGTTTATACATGATTTGTATAAAAAGCTTAGAGGGGAAGAAGAAAAGGATATAGAAGAAAATGCAGATTAATCCTCTAATGGATGCTGAAGCCAGAAGGCAACAAAAAAATATGACGCAAACTCAACGAAAAACTCATTTTTCTACAAAAGAAGGTGTAATCGTGAATTCGTTGATTAAGGAAAATGAGCCGATAAGCCTCAATGACACCTACAATTCAATGGTAATAACCGAAAAAGAAAGGCTTCCGCACAAGATTTATGAAAACACCACAACTCGAGAAAAAAGTCTGCTTCCGGTAGCGGGTGTTTCTCTCGGAGTAATGGGGGCGGTTGCGGTTTTATCGACGTTTGTGAAGCGTAATGCCAAAAATGCAATGGAATTGGTGAAAGAAAAAGAAAAATGGCTTCCGACGGTTACCAGAAACGTAAATCTCAGCGAAGAAACAACACAAGCAATATATCAAATGGTACAAAACCCGAGTAGAACCTCCGTAATTGCCGGAACGGGTGTGCTTGCTCTTTCTGCAATGGCATTTATGGGTAAGACTTTTCTTGAAGGATATAAAGATATTTGGATTAAGAAAAAAGATGCGGATATTCAGAAAAACTTGCAAGAAAAATTGATTGACGTTGAAACTCAATCGTTTGCCGGAAAAATGCAAATAATAAGGAGCATGCTCTCAAAACAAGCCGCAGATTTTGATAATTATTTGTCAGGTGATAATAAAATTCTTTCAACTTTTGGGCAAAAAACTTTGAAAAGTTTGTATTTTACTTCGTCTGATACTAAAAAGGAAGAACCTAAAAAGAGTGGTTGGAAATATCTTTTGATGGGGCTTGCAACTGTCGGGTCTATCATCGGTTTGGGGTATTTTGCATTTAAAAATGCGTCCAAAAGTAAAGGGTTTATTAATGATTATTTAAAACAAACAGAGGAAAAAATTACGGCGATTGTCGCAAATTCCTCTTCTAAAACTCAAAAAACAGATATGGTAAATCTTGAAAACAGTTTTAAAATTATGGACGCAACAGAAGATTATATCAGGGAAAAAATGTCAAAAGTTAATTGGGGCAAGGAAGAAACGGAAAATTTCGTAAAATGTGTTGCCTCAAAAATCAGGACATCAACGACGAAAGTTAACCCGAATATCGGTGGGGACGGAACTTCAAAGCCGGCTTTTAATTCTTTTGTGAATGATTATCGTGCGTTTTTCTATAATTGGTTGCTTGATACTTCAAACCCGCAATTTAAACAGTTGTTTTTCGGAGTCACCGGTGTTGCGGCAACTGCTTATGGTGGTAAGCTATATGGGGAAGCGATTAAAGATGTTCAAGTGAAAAAATTTAATGCCGAAACAGAGTTAAATCTTCAAAAACGACTTGTTTCAACTGAATTAAGAAACTTTAAATCCAAAAAAGATGCGGCAATTCAACCGTTGGTAGATGAGTTTTACAGGCAAGCTGCAAACGGTAAGTCGAAAGAAGAATTGAAGGTTATTGCGGATAATATATTGTTTGAAATTAAAAACGGTGCTCCGTTTGTGTATTCGTAGAAGGGGTTCGTTGTGTATGGTTTGACTATCGGAAATTGTGTGAATTTACAAAACAGGCAGGCATGTGTTAATAATCAGGCATGTCAAATTCCCAAACAGCTTAGGACTCAACACAATTATCTTGAATTTAATCAAGATAAAGTGGATTATTTCGTAAAGCAAAAAGAACTTGGTCTGCCGTATCTGAAAGAGGTGCTGACTCATTCCAATAACGAGTATCAAATCTCTGAAACACTTTATATTCTTAACAGAATGATTGACAAAGGTACACGTGGAGTAGAAAAATTATATCCGCAACTTTCAAGGTTTAATAATACAAATTCTCCGAATATTCAATCTTTTTTGGCGGGAGTTTACAGAAAAACTCAAGTTCCGGATGCTTTCGGGCCTCTTGTAGCCATGTTATTTCGCAATATTTCTAATCCCCAACAGGCATGTTTTGATCCGAATGAAGAGGTCGGAGGAGCAATTCTGTCCTATCTTTCAGACCGATTTCGAAATTAATTGAAAATGCCTTTTGTAACGATTTCGTAACATGAAAGGATAAAAAATTAAAGATTTTCCTAAAGCCTGCCGATAACATGCATGTAAGCACAAAGTACAAGAAAGAAAGGAACAGGGCAGACGAATGGGAATGTCAGCATCACAAGCTAGATTTTTAGGCTTGACAGCTCGCAAGACCAACGTTGAATACGAAGGTCAGCAAGTCAACCAACAAAGAACTGCCCTATCTAACGAGTCGGCTAATTTTTACAACGACTTGTTGGGAATGACGGTTCCGGTTCCGCCGTCGGTTGATGATTACACAAAAACAGTTTATACATTTGAAGACGGTGCTCTTACTAACGAAATTACGGCAATGATTGCACAAAGCAACGGCGAATACACAGTCAGCTACTTGTCAAGATGGCAGGAAGATTATGTCCCTGTTGCAG
>ONYB01000040.1 GCA_900321895.1 uncultured Brachyspira sp. | reverse complement strand
TTGTCTAAAGTTCGAGCGACCTGCGAGCGGAGGGCGAAGGCTTGAATGCTAAATAAATTATATTTATGCAGCATTCAACCGCAGACCCGTTTAACGCGAGCAGGTCAAGACACTCCCACCAAGGCCAAGTAAGAAGAGCAGTAACTTTTGTTACGGCTCTTTTTACATGGAGTGGAGGAGAACCACAAGGCGACAGCCTTTGTTTTAGTTATGTTTTTATGTTATAAGTCTTGTATGCGTCTCGAAGAATATATTTCATTAAGTTTAATTTCTTTGAATTCTTATGTAATTGTTGCGATGCTTGTTTACGTTGCATGTTTTTATAAGATTTCGGAAAAATTTTCTCCGGTTTTGTTCGTTTCATTAGAAACATTAAGTGGTATTTTTACTATTATAATTTTGCTGGACGTGTTACTCTTCGTCGGTTTTGTTGTCGAATTAATAGTTCGCAAAATGCGTCCGCAGTTATTGCCCAAAGTCAATTTTAAAAATAGAATAATGCGTTTTCTTTATCCGATATTTTTCTATTTAGGTGTTTTTGTTAATATTTATTCGTTTTTAGTGTTTGGTACTATTATTTATATGATTACTTTTGCTAAATAATTTCCCTTTCTATTTCGCAGATTTAGTTTAATTTGAGCGGTGATTATTTATTATAACATTTGTTATCAAAATCCGTCAAACCGGCAGGTTCTTTTGTGATTGATAATTTGCTTTTTCCGTGGTACGATATCTTTGGTGAAATTATCTCTATGGAAGTTCTTGAATTAAGATATGGACTTTAGGAAGAAAATAAATCTTGTCTTTTTGATTGTGGCACTGGCTTTTAATATCGGTGCGGCGGGTTTTGCGATACAAGAGGTTGATGAAGATGACTTGTTCAAGCCTATAACAATTACAAACGGCAGTGATATTTCTATTATTGATTGTATTGGGGCGGCGTTTAAGAATAGCCCGAAAATCAGAAGGCAAAAATATAACCTTGATATTGCAAAAAGCAATTTAGGTATAGCCAAAGCTCAATATTTTCCCGTAATTGGAGCGGGTGCAGGGTTTTATAATGAAAACAATTCAGACAATATTTACTATAACAGTCATTATCGAGAATTGCCGACGGTTGCCGTGACCGTTAATAAATTGATTTGGAATTTTGGCAAGACAACCGCTTATATAAAAATGGAGGAGTTTTACAAAATCGGTGCGGAATTTGAGTTCATGGACAGTCTTTGTTCAACCCTTTTTGATGTTAAACAAAAATATTACAATCTCTTGCGAGCAAAGGCTCTTGTAACTGTTGCAAAAAATAATGTAGAAATTTGTGAAAATTTTGTAAAAATTTCTAAAAGTAAACGTATGCCTGACTTGGCGACGGCAGAAATTCATTTAAAAGAGGCAAATATTCAGTTGATTGATGCGGAAAATGATTACAAAAATGCCAAAATTGACTTGAATAATTCAATGTATTTAGATGCACAACCTGATTATACGATAAAAAACACTGAAACTTTCGATTTTAAAGCCGATTATACTTATGGGACAAAAACACTTTCGTTGTTTGATTTTAAGCCACAAGAGTTTAGCTTTCCGATGGAAAAGGCGGTGCAGATTGCGTATGACAACAGTCCGGATTTAAATGTTCTAATTTCTACAAAGAATGCTATGGAACAATCGTTGTTGTACATAAAAAGAACGTATTTCCCTGATTTGACGGCAAATGCGGGCTATGGCTTGTACAATACCAATCAAACAACGGACAACAGTTTTAAGGTCGGGGTCAATTTGACTTCATCCGTAAACCTCATGGAGCTGAAACATAGTGTTAAAGGGGCGGAAGCTCAAGTAAATCTTGCAGATAACGAGATTGATTTATTTAAAAAAGATTTGTATTTTGAGGTAAAGCGAGCTTTTAATAATGTTGAAAAGGCAGAGCGACAAATTCCGTTAGCACAGTTGGAAGTCAAGCAGGCGATTGACACCTTGAATTTGATTGATGAAAATTATAGGGAGGGTTCGGTTAATTATCTTGCTATGCAGAATGCCAGAAAAGACTACGTTTCTTCAATGACGGCCTATGTTGATGCTTTGTATAATTATAATATTGCACTTATTCAGGTTGAAATGGCAATGCATTATCATATAGTTGATATCCACCACCGTTCGGAGCATGCAATGCGTTACCATTCAGAGGAATTGATTAACCACTTGAATAAGGTTCTCAACTGTGACGAGAGTGAGGAAAAACCCCAAACACAAAAGCGTAAGAAAAAGTAGCCTCTTTATATAATTGCATTTCAAATAAACTTAGGCTAAAATTTCTTTATGGACAATCTTTTGGAAATCAAAAATCTGTTTGTGGAATACGTTTCCGATAAAAATGCGTTTGGCGGAAAACAGATTATTCATGCCGTAAACGGAGTATCACTTGATGTTAAAAAAGGTGAAATTCTCGCGATTGCTGGAGAATCCGGTTGTGGCAAGTCGACTCTTGCAAGGGCAATTTTGAGATTGGAAAATTCAAAATCAGGAGAGATAGATTTTGAGGGCAAAAATATTTTAAAGTTCAATTCTGCGGAGTTGAAGAAGTATCGTCAAAATGCTCAAATGATTTTTCAAAATCCTTATGCAAGTCTTAATCCTAAAATGAAAGTTTCTGAAATTTTAAAAGAACCATTGCAAATTAACACAAAATTTTCTAATAAAGAAATAGACAAGATTATTGATGAAAAACTCGAGCAGGTCGGGTTGTCGAATGAGGTCTTGAAACTTTATCCGCATGAGTTTTCGGGAGGGCAGAGGCAGAGAATTGCGATAGCAAGGGCATTGGTATTAAGTCCGAAGTTTATAGTTGCAGATGAGCCTGTGAGTGCGTTAGATGTAAGTATTCAGGCTCAAATTATAAATTTGTTGAAGGAATTGAAGGATAATTTTAATCTGACACTGATTTTGATAACGCACGATATGAGTGTTATTAAATATCTTGCGGATAGGGTTGCGGTTATGTATTTGGGTGAAATTGTCGAAGTAGGAAGATGTGATGAGATTTTTACAGCACCGAAACATCCGTACACTCAAGCCTTATTGAGTGCAGTTCCACAACTTGTTGAGGATGAAAAGGATAGAATTGTGCTTAGTGGGGAATTACCTTCTCCATCAAATTTGCCTGTCGGCTGTAAATTTCATACAAGATGCCGGAAATGTTTTGAACGGTGTAGTGTGGACGTTCCGCCTTATGTGAAGCTTTCCAATACCCATTTTGTAAAATGTTTTTTATATAAGTAGCAAAATTTTTATTCAGGCTTTTTAATTTAATTATGTATGATGTTTCTAAAATGGCAAAATTAAAGTATTCAATAATTAAGGGGTCTGTGCAAAAACGAGATACCCAAGCTGAAAATTTGTCAAAAGTCTTTTATAGAAATTTCGTAAAAAAAATTAGTGGGGATCAAATTTCTTTAAGCTCTTTAAAAGATGTTTTTATAAAAACTGTTCCAGAAAAAGTTGGCATTTCTTTTTTAAGTATGGGAAAAAATGAAAGTGATTATGACGGGTTTATGTCAACGATGATAAGGGGAAAAAACAAGAAAATTTGTGGATATCAGGTGTATTTACCGACAGATGAAAACGGTAAAAATTTAAAAGTTGAAAATGCTAATGTTTTGTTTCACGAGGTTCGTCATGTGTTCGATAGTTTGGTTCATCCGAAAGCTATACGTCGTCAAAATTATATATCACCGGATTTACAAGCCTTTTATGATAATACCATTTATGTAAGTGAAAAAATTAAAATTGGGGAAATGAAAGCAAAGATTGAGGGTATTATAAAGGGTTTGTCGACGGAAGAAAAAATAGATTTTTTGCAATTTTGTAAAAATGAGTTAAGTACAGAGATTAATGCGTTTAATAACGAAAAGCTTTATTCAAAATTGAGGAAAACTTTTAAAAATTTGAAATTAAAAACAAAACGATTTGATGATGTTGAATATTTTCATCTGAAAGATAGGTTAAAGTTAATTAAAAAGATTTTAAAGTATGAGTTAAGTTTGGCAAGAAGCGAAAATAAAAAACTTTATGGATAAGAATTTGGATTTTGTGATATAATCAGACTATGGAAAAAAGGGTTATTTCAACAAACAGAAAAGCTTTTCACGACTTCTTGATTTTTGACAAATATGAAGCCGGTATTGTTTTGACTGGAACAGAAATTAAATCCGTTAGAAAAAGTGCAATAAATTTGAAAGATAGTTTTTGTAAGATTGAAGATAACGAAGTCTTTCTTTATAACTGTCATATTTCACCGTATGAACAGGGCAATAGATTTAATCATAAAGCTGATAGAGTTCGCAAACTGCTTTTGACCAAAAAAGAAATTCTGAAAATGCAAGGTAAGGTGAAAAAAGACGGTTATACAATAGTCCCGTTGGAAGTTTATATCTTAAAAGGGTTTGCAAAAGTCCAAATTGGGCTTGCTAAAGGTAAAAAACTCCACGACAAGAGAGAGGACATAACAAAGAAAGACCAAAAACGAGAAATGGACAGGGCTGCAAAAACAAGGTACTAGGTGATTAGCTAAATACTTGAATTTTATATTTTTCCTCGATTTTTATTTTACACCTCGTAGTCAATCCCGTGTTTTTGGAAAAGTTTGTTGAAGAAATCAGAACATTTGGCTATTTTTTCTTTTGTCAGAACCATCGGGAGTCGGTCAAAATCAAATTTTGCTTCATCCCAGTTGTTTTGATGTGCGTTTACAAAACGGGTGATGAACTCATTGAATTTTTTTGCCAAAGATTTTGAAAGGTTAATATGTTTCCTTTTGCCTTGTGAAAAATCTGCTTTTAATACCTCTAGTGCCGAATCAGGTTTCTCTTCTTCAGGTAACGCTCTTCTCAGTGCGTTTGCTTCTTTTCTGTATTTTTCTGCAACATCATTGTTGCTTGCAATGTCACACAAAAGTTTATAAGCTGTGTCTTTGTCTTTTACATCAGGTTGAAAGTTGTAGTGAAGGTGAAATGGAACTGCCGGCGAAAGTGCTTCAATTTTGATTGCATTAAGATTGTTTTCTTTGAGCTCCATAATGCTTGATAATCGCAATATTTCACCAATACCTTTATGTCTTTGATTTGAAAGCGTTTCAATATATCCGTGGTTTATTTCTTTCTTCGAAAAGTCAACATCATAAGTATAATAACCTATATTATGTCCGTCTTCGCTCTCAAAATTCGTAAAAAGAGTGTTCTTGCTAAACATCGGCACTGGCGTAGTGTTTGATGTTTTAAGATATCCAATTCCGTCTGCATATCTTACAGGGAGTTCCGAATGCATAATAATTTGGCTGTCATGAACCTGATTAAATACAGGTTCTGCCAAATTTGCAAGTTTTTTGGGGCTTGCGGAAATTTGGCTTTTAAAAAGCAATCTGTCCATTATAGTGTCTACACTTATCATACTTTTTCTAATACACGTGAAGGCAAAAATTTGCTATTTCTGTCTAATTATTATTAAGTTTCTTGTATAATTTTCTTCAAGAGGAAGTGCATATTCAAGAATATCAACAATTTCAGCCTTATATTTGTTCAGAACTTTTTTTGCTGTTTTTATTTCTTCCTCGGTTTTGCGGGATTTGTAAGTTATAAAGTACCCGCCACGTTTGAGGTGCGGAATTGCATAATCTACGATTTTGTCAAGTGCGGCAACCGCACGAGAGGTCACAAGGTCAAATTTTGTATGCAAATTTTCAACCCTGTCGCAAATTGTTTCAAGGTTTGAAATCTTCAACCTTTGTTTCATATCTTCGACAGCGACAATCTTTTTTCTGATACTGTCGAGGGCTGTGACTTTTATTTCAGGATACGCAAGAGCAATCGGAACTGACGGAAAACCTCCGCCCGTGCCAAAATCTAGCAGTGTTTTGAAATCTCTACCATATTTTTCAAAGAAAAATTCAATAGCAAGGCTGTCGTAAATATGCTTTTCCCACAAAAATTTTTCTTCGTTTTTGGATATTAAGTTTAGCTTGGAGTTTTCCTCCAAGAAAACTTTTATGTAATCGGTAAAAAATTCTTTATTTTTCATTTATTATCTCTTGTTCTATTTTGTCAAACTCATTGCCTAATCGGACTTTAATATCGTTGATACGTTTCTCGATTCTTGTAACATTATCTGTCGAAGTGTCGGTTTTTGCAAGTGAAAGTGCTGATTTATAATTCTTTAGCCCTGCTTTAAAATCTTTTCTCAGGACGCAAAAATCACCGTATTCTATCATTGAGGAAAGCTGATAAAACGGTTCTTTCAATGCGTTTGCGTAAGAAATTGCCTTTTGGTAAAAATCTTTTGCTTCTTCAGGTGCTTTTCGACAGTTCAATGCCGCAAGCTTCATTGTAGAGGTGTACATTCCACTCAGGTTCTTGTTTTCGGTATCAACTTCAAGACTTTTCAAGTAATATTTTGAGGCAAGTGTCGAATAATCTGCCTCATCAAAAATATCTGCCAAATTGGCATAAGCTGCAGCCAAATGCGGGTTGTTTTTGTTGATGTCAATGCATTTTTTATAATATTGGACGGATGTTTCGGTTTCGTTCAATTCATCACAAGCTACGGCATGTTTAAAATACAAGTCTGCAAGCAAGGTCTTGTCGGTATTCACGTCGACTAGCTCAAGAGCTTTTTTGCAGTGTGAATACACTTCAAGCGAATTCTCTCGGCAGAGATTTGCCATAAGTAGGTTCGCACGGATAAGAATTTCGTTGTTCAAGCCTTGGTTTTTTAAAATATCCGAAAGTAACACCTTTGCCTTGTCATGCTTAAATGTTATGTAGAAAATATTTGCAATATGTAATTTCATCATTGCAGTTTTTTGAAGATCGCCTGCCGTTGTGTAAAATTCAAGTGCCAAATCGTAGTATCGGAGTGCGTTGAACCAATCTTTTACAGCTGAATAGTTCTTTGCAAGGCGTGTATAAATGTGTGGTAAAAATGTCGTAAAATCGTCGTCATTTTTCAAAAGAAGTGTACGTTGGTAGAAGGCGATGGATTTTTTGTAATTATATTTTGCCTCAGCTTCTCGAGCTGCATTGAGCATTTCTCTCAATGAAAGTTTAGTTTCCTGCTCGTTGAGGGTTTTGTCGGAATAGTCGAGAAATTTGTTTATGGAATTTGCGATGTCCGACATAATCTTTTTTTCGTCCTCTTCGCTGTCAAAAATGAAGGAAATGTGCTTAATCTTTTCGTCCTTCGTTTCTTCTTTTTTCTCGTCTTCGGCGATTTCAGCCTCGTCTACCCCTTGGGCAGAATATTCGACCGCCTCTAATGTTGTTGAAGCGATCGGTTTTATTATCGGTGCAGGTTTTGGAATAAACATGCTGTGATATTCGATTTCCGCTCTCATTGTTTGACGAGAAATCAACAAGTCCCTTTCAAACGGTTTTAGCGGAAGTTGAGTGTTATACAGGTCTACACAAGATTTGTGAAGTTTTATTGCAACAGACTGCGGAATTGAGTTTGCAGAAATTTCTTTGTAATAATCCTGCAAATAAATCATTTCTTTTTCTTTTGACAGAATTAAGTTTTCGATAAAGAAATTTATTCGTTCTTCGTTGTATAAATTCAGAGTCTTTAGTAACTTTATGCTGACAGGATGTCGCATGATTGTCAAAAATCTGAACAAGTGACCGCTCACAGGGTCAACAAAAGAGAGAGCTTCTCTCAAAATAAAATCGTTGTAGGAAAGAAAACTCTTTGTATAACCCTTCAAAAAGTCGATAAGTCCGAGATTGTGTGCTTTTATAACTTTCAAGGAAAGCAAGGTATAGAAAAAATAACCCCTTGAATATTTGTAAAGTTCGTCGGACACTGGACCTATGAGTTTAACCCCGTTTGCCCTGAGCATTTTTTCAAAAATAGATTTTTCAAGAGCCAGAACGGTTGTTCTTGCGTATTCGATATTCCCTTCAAAAGAGGTGTAGTCAAATACTCTTGATATAAAAATCGTTTTTATTGTGCTTTTGTTTTTTGATATGTGAAAAATAAAATCAAGGATTTCCTGTCGGTTGTCCTTTAAAACTTCTTCAAACGAATTTATTATGATTAAAATCGGTTTGTCGAGAACGGAGCAGTATTCCTCAATTTTTTCGACAAAGTTGTCGGCTTTTGTTTTTAGTGGCGAAAGATGTCCGCTTGCTGTGAGGTTTTTAAATTCCTCAAAAAACGACAACAAAATATCATCAAGAATTGTCGTTTCAAAACAGTTGTATTTAAGAATGATCACATCCTCTTTAAGTAGTGTCGTCGCAAAGTTTACGACAGTTGACTTGCCTGTTCCGAGAAAGCCGTTTACAAGCAAAAGAGGAGTGTTTGACATTAAAAACTTTTGAATATCTTCAATTTGTTTCAAATTGTTTTCAAGAAGAAATTTGTTAATATTCAAAGCTTCAATTTTTAAGAGGTCTTTTCTGTCTGTTATACTGTCCAAAAACACATTGTTCATAGTTTTTATCATATATTATTTTACGGCATTTTGCAAATAAAACTTTAAATAATTGCACTTTCGTTTTTTTAATAGTATGATAGTAAGTAGTAAACATAGGGAAAAGTTATGGAATTTTTTAGAAAACACCAACGTATTATCATTGCAATTATAGGTGTAACCTTTATTGCTTGGACAGTAGGCTTAATGATGCTTCCTCTTGTACTTAAATAGGTAGATTTTTCGTGAAAATAAGAAGTCTGGCAAAAAAAATAGTAACAAGTTTTCTTTTGACATTTATTCTCTTTTTAGGATTGTCAAACGCTGCATACTGCAACAGTTTGAGAATGATTAACCAAAAAATGAGGCACACTCAGGAGAAGATTAAAACCCTGAAAATGAAAGAAAGGCATGAAAAAAGTAAGCTTGTTCGTAATCAACGTAAACTTGAAACGACTTCCTCAAGCCTTCAAGCTACCAAAAGGCAATACACAACTATGGATGCAAGGTTGAGGAATATGGAAAGCGAGTATGCACAGGCTGTCCGAGATTTTAACGCAACCGATGCTGCGTTGAAAAACCGTATTCGTCAGGTTTACAAGAACCAAAGAACTGGCATGTTTGAACTTTTGCTCACAGCAAAGGATTTGAACGCTTTTCTTGATATCGTTTATTTTGAAAGAATTGTAATAAAAAATGATTATAAAAGACTTGCGACCCTGAAATTGAAGTCGATTAAGCTTGCAAAAATGAAGTCTGATATTGAAATTCAAAAACAATCTCTTCAAAGAACTATTGCGGATATGAATTATCAGCAGGCAAGCATTCAGCGAGATATTCAGGCAAACCAATCAATGATTAACAAGTTGAAAACCGACAGAGCCGCTTATGAACGTTCAGAGAGAGAACTTGAACGACAATCTGCAAACTTGCAAAGCATGATTAGTCGAGGTTACAGTCACTCCTCGGTCAAAATCGCTTCCGGCGGATTTATAAAGCCTATCGGCGGAAGAATCACCTCGCCTTTCGGCTGGAGAGTTCACCCGATATTCAAGAGCAGAACCTTCCACTCGGGGGTTGATATCGGTGGTCCTAACATGGGTGCAATCCATGCCTCTAACGCAGGTCGAGTAATTTATGCGGGCTGGTACGGCGGTTACGGCAAGGTCGTAATTCTTGACCACGGTTCTGTAAACGGGCAACCTACGACAACCCTGTATGCACACATGTCTGTGACAAAGGTTTCTAAAGGGCAATCCGTTACAAAAGGACAAGTTATCGGGCTTGAAGGTACAACCGGTTACAGTACCGGACCTCATTGCCACTTTGAGGTAAGAATTAACGGAAAACCTAACAACCCGCTTAACTACATTTAGTAAAGGAAACTACTTTGAAAAAATACATAGTAATTGCAATAATATCATTAATATTCTCATCACAGGCTTTTGCGGCAACCGAACAGGACCAAAAAGTCATTAATGAACTGCAAACTATGCAAGACAATTTGTTTTCAGCTCCGGTTACTCCGTTGACGGAAATTGATTATTCAATAAAAGAAGAACCTGAAACTCGTGTCGGTAGAATTAATCCAAGACCTAACGTCACCCCGCTTTTCAAAAAAGTAAGAATTAAAATCCAAAACTACTACAGAGCAAAGGCTTATGAAGAGGCTCAACAGATTTTGGAAGAAGAAAGAAAAGCCGCAGAGAAAATAAATTCTGACGACTACGACGGAGAATTGGACAAAGATGACATTGATAAAATGACTTTGCGTCACCTTCTTAATGTCAAAGATGACGACTCTTCAACAAAAGTAAAAAAAGAGAAAAAATCGTTCTTTAGAAAAAAGAAAGACAAACCGCAGGAAATGCCTGTTGCAGAGGTTCAAAAAACTGACGAGCAAGCAAAAGACGGACAGGTAGAAAAAGCTGACGGAACTCTTGAACTTAGCGGCACCGTAAAAAAAGCAAATACGACAAAAGATGTGCAACTTGATTGTGATGTTTTGAAATATTTTGACGACAGGGAAGAAGTTGAGGCAACAGGTCATCCCGTTCTTTATTTTCCGCCGCAGGATGTTACCTTAAAAGCAGATAAAATTGTCTACGGTACGACTTCTGATATTATCAAGGCTTACGGCAATGTTGAGGTAATCAAAAACGGTGATTCTGTTTTCGGCGATTTCATTCAGATAAACATGAACGATGAAACTTCATTGTTGACGAATATGAAAGCCGAAAAAATGAATTTGATTATTCATGCAAAAAATGTAAACGCAAAAGATAACGAAATTGTATTGGAAAAAGGAAGCCTTTCTGCTGATAAGTCGTATCCGTTGAGGTTCAAGACAAGAATTATTGGTTCAGATTTGCACCAAATGATGATGGATGAGGACGATGTGTCGACGCTTTTGAATAAAGATAAGTCAAAAGTGACAGTTAATGCGAATGAAATCTTTGTCGATGCAAAAAAAGATCACGACATTATTCAAATTAGCGATGCGGAAATCAATTATAACAATCGTCATTTGTTTGATTTAAATCATTTAAAAGTTTATACGAATAAAAAGAGAGATTATTTTGAAGCAAATTATCCGGAATTCGGTTCTCGTTCGAGAATTGGTATGTTCTTAGGCCCCGGATTTGTTTTTGGGGTACCGACCGGCGGAACTGTTAAGGTCATACCGTTTTTGAATTACAAAGATAAAATAGGGATAGGTGGAGCTTTAAAATACAGAAGTGCTACTAACGTAACCGAATTTATGTACGGTTCGTCAGAAAATGTTGCGGTCTTAAGAGGTCGTCAACAATTTGATGATAAATTCTTTATGCAGTATGGTATCAATTCCTATATGGATGATTGGTTTATGGGTACAAGAATGGCTAAATATATGGCTGAATTCATCTATCAAGACGGTGTAAGAATAAAAAACTTTGGTGGTCCGAAACACGATTTGACTTTTAGACACCGTGTCGGTGCTGGTTATATGAAAGACAGTGACGTAAACCGTTTTGATGAAAAGCACATGGAATCTTCACAAACAGGAACGACTCGTTTAAAATACATGGCGGAAATATCTCAAAATATCTATAATTACACCGATAAAGAAAATCTAAAACAGGTTTTGTTTGATATCGTTATGCAAGGTGGTGCGGCAGTTTACGGAACTGGCGATACTCAGTTTATCGGAAGAATCGGACCGAGATTACACACCCAGTACAAATACTGGATGCAAGATATAAGTTATTATCAATCTGCATATCAAGACGGAACACCGATGCCGAGATTTGACTCTTACAGATACGGTCGTTCCAGTGTTAACCTGAGAGAAGCTCTTAGGGTTAATAAATATTTGGCGGTTGCGTGGTCTACAACGATTAACCTCTCAGATGACGCTCCGAACGGCAAATTGATGCAGGAGAATGCGTTTATGTTCGCTTTAGGACCGGATGATTTTAAGGTTAATCTGGGGTATGATTTTTTGCGGCAAACAACTTATTTTGGGGTGAATGTCGCTCTTGATATGAAGGGAACTCATGTTAATTACGATAAACTTGTGATTAAAAACCCTGAAAAATTAGGCAAAAATAATCAAGAAGAGGTTGAACCGGTGTCTTTTGAAACTGCACAAGCTCCGACAAAACTCGTCAGACAGTACGCAGAAGTTATAGATATAGAAGATCCGAATAGGGAACAGTTATGATACAGGAAGCAGATTTAAAAAAAGAAATAATTGAATACGGAAGACTTTGCGGAGTGAAAAATTTCACCCCCGGAATGTCCGGCAACATGTCTGCAAGATTTGGAGAAAACGTTATCATAACATCTTCGGGCTCTGCAAACGGGTATTTGAGTGAGGACGAATTTTCAATTATTGACATGAACGGGAAAGTTGTCGGCGGACATCCGAAACCATCCAGCGAGTATAAAGTTCACTTGGCTTTTTACAAAAAAAGAAGTGACGTAAATTATATTATCCATGTCCACGCACCGAATTTGAGTTCGTTTGCGTCATCTGGGATTGCTCTCACAGAACCGATTATGGCAGAAAATGTTTATTATTTCGGCGAAATTCCGCTTGCAGAGTACGGTTTACCGTCAAGTGACGATTTGGCAGAAAAAACATCCCAGTATTTTGATAAATATAATGCAGTGCTAATGGCAAACCACGGTTTTATTGTCGGGGATAAGACAATGAGAGATGCCTATTTGAAGTTGGAATTGGCAGAAGCTTATGCACAGGTTGTTTTGAATACAAAAATTTTAGGAGGTGCAAACCTTCTTACGGAAAAACAGGTAAAAGAGATAATAGCCCTAAAGGGTTAGAAACAGAAAAAGGAAAATAATATGTCATTAATGTTAGAACATAAACAAGGATTGATTGCCGGTGACGGAACTTTACCGGTTAAAATGGCACAATATGCTAA
>ONYB01000032.1 GCA_900321895.1 uncultured Brachyspira sp. | reverse complement strand
TTCGTGGTCACGCATTTCACCTACCAGAATAATATCAGGGTCTTCACGAAGTGCGGATTTAAGAGCGTTTGCAAAAGATCTTGTATCCATGCCCAACTCACGCTGGTGAACAATACTTGTTTTGGATGTGTGAACAAATTCGATAGGGTCTTCGATTGTCAGAATGTGTTCTGCACGGGTTGAGTTGATGTAGTCAATCATTGCAGCCAAGGTTGTTGATTTACCTGAACCAGTAGGCCCTGTTACCAAAATCAAACCTCTCGGTTTTTCTGCTGTTGTTCGGACGATTTCCGGCAAGCCGAGTTGGTCAAATGTCGGAACTTTTGAGGTAATCGTACGGAAAGCTGCCGCATAGTTACCTTTGTCTTTGTAGAAGTTAACCCTGAAACGGCTCAAACCTTCAATACCGTAAGAAAAGTCGAGTTCCCATTCTTGCTCAAGACGTCTTCTCTGTTCGTTCGACAACATCGGGAAAAGCAAGTTTTCAACATCGTCCGGAGCAAGAGGCGGATAATCCATTCTCTTTAACTTACCGTCAATACGAATTGCAGGCGGAAGGTTGCTTGAAATGTGCAAGTCGGAACCGCCTTCTTTAACTAATTTTTCTAATAATTCGGAAATATCCATCTGCTAAAGCTCCTTTATATTTTGTTATTCTGAAAAGTTCATCATTGAATCTGTTTCTTTCATTGCCGTTTCCAGCAAGCTGTACGTCATATAAGCCCCCAACGCCACTGCCTTCGGGTCGAGTTCAGTGTTGTTTGCCGCCTCAATTATCGCCGTATTAATCTCGGGATTTTCTTCTTTTATGTAATGTATCATTTGTTTACGCCATGCCGGCATATCTTTAAAAATCTCTGAAAAAATCTCTGCCGAAACATCTTCGGTAATTATAGGCAACATAAAACACACCTTTCGCTTATTATTATATTAGTAATTATAACGTATATACACTAATTTCGGCAATAGCAAATTTAAAAATCATATATTTGAAGTATAATTTTCTTATGAAACTCCTAAATTTAAAACTTACGGATTACAGAAACTGCAAAAATCTTGAACTTGATTTTAATTCAAACAAGATTTTGATAATCGGTAAAAACGCTCAAGGAAAGACAAACATCCTTGAGAGTATTTATTTTCTCTCAACTTTGAAAAGTCCCAGAACCTCTAACAATATTGAATTGATAAAATTTGATGCCGAAAAGTTTTCAATAGAATCAGATGTGATAAAATCCGATACCGATATAAGTTTACAATATACATACACAAAGGAAAAGACACGAGAACTCAAAATCAACGGGGTAAAAAGCCGCCCAAAGGATTTTAAATCAGTTCTGAAAACGGTTTTGTTTTCGACCTCCGACCTACTTTTGTTGAGAGGAAATCCTTCCGACAGGCGTGATTGGCTGGATAGAGCTATTTCACAGGTTTATCCAGCCTATGACGACAGACTTTCAAAATACGACAAAATCCGTATTCAAAAAAACAATTTTTTAAAGGAACTCGTAAAAGGCATTCAATTAGACGAAACTCTTTTGGAAGTTTATAACGAGCAGTTGGCTATTACGGGGAGCAATATAATCTACCTTCGCAAAAAGTTTTTGAAAGAAATTGAGCGTATTGCAAAAGAAAAACACCGCATAATCAGCGAAACCGAAGACTTGAGAATTGATTACGACTGTTCCTTTTTATCGGATGAAGTTGAGTTGGAAGAAATTCTTTCAAAATTCAAAGCCTCACTTGAAGAAAGAAAAATCGAAGAAATAAGACGATGTCAGGCATGTGTCGGACCACACAGGGACGATATTCAATTCTTTATAAACAACAATGAAGCGACAAAATTTGCCTCCCAGGGTCAGCAAAGAACGATTGTACTAGCCCTGAAACTTTCAGAACTCGACATTATTACCGAAAAAACAGGTGATGAGCCGATATTATTGCTGGATGATGTTTTGGCAGAACTCGACGACATCAGACAAAACTATCTTTTAAAGTCAATTAACGACAAAACTCAAACAGTCATCACATCAGTTGATACAATTTTGTTTGAAGAAGAATTTTTGAAGGATGTTAAAATCTACAAGATCGAAAACGGCAACCTGATATAACAAATTTACACTAAAAACCGCCCTTCTTTATTTGGAAGGACGGTTTTATCTTTGGTTTAACCCGAATTAAATTGCTAACGCTGTAGCTTCCAGTTCGAGTTCAATAGGTGTTTCATCAACACGTTCTACCTTCGGCTTTGCTTTAACCTCATTTTCTTTAACTGCCTTAGGTACAGGAGCTGCCACTATAGGGGCTTTGTGTACCGTGTGGGTCGAAGGTACTGAAGAAACTTTTGCAACAGGTTTCTTCTGTGCTGCGGCTCTTATAGCCGGATCAGGATTTGCTTTCAAGTGATGATAATCAGTCATAATCTTGCTGACAAATCTTTTTGTTTCCCCATACGGCGGAACTGATTTGTACTTTTTGACATTTCCCGGTCCTGCGTTGTAAGCGGCTAGTGCAAGTTCCATAGAACCAAACATCTTGTACATCATCTTGTAGTACATAATGCCGCCCTTGATGTTGTCATTCATTGAATAAGGGTTTAAGCCCATCCTTCTTGCAGTTGATGGCATTAGCTGAAAAACTCCTACCGCACCATGACTGCTTCGTGCTGCATGTCTGTAACCTGATTCGGTTTTTGCAATACTCAAGGCGATGGCGGGATCAACTCCCATTTCAATAGCATGTTTTACTATTGTCGCCTTTACGGTATTAACATCGGCGGCCTGAGCTTGCACGCAAGACATTAACACTAACGTAATAGTGAATAGTAATAATTTCTTCAAAATGTAATCCTCTGGTTGTAAATTGAAATCCTTAAAAGGCAAGTTCGCTATCTCTTTTGTGTCAAGTTTTAACCTTTAAGAATATAAAAATTATACTTCTATGTTATATCAAAAATTTGAAATTTCAACCCCTTGATGAAATTATAGCAATTTTGCAACCGCCATAACCCGCTTGCAGTAAGCCTTTTGGCTAATTGTAAATTTTTAAAATTTAGTGTATTTTTAACAATATTTCGCCGAAATTTTGGGGTTTGTATTCTTAAATTTTTTTGATATTATTATACATATTAGTTAACAAAATTATTGAATATTGAAAGGGAATAAATTTATGTGTGAAAAAAAATTAGCAACAATCGGCGTATTTGGCGGTTCAGGATTTTACAAATTTTTGGATAATATTGAAGAAGTAAAAGTTGAAACTCCATACGGAATGCCGAGTGACAACTTGTTTATCGGACAAATCGGAGAACACAAAGTTGCTTTTATGCCAAGACATGGCAGAAATCACACAATACTTCCTCATTTAATCAATTATCGTGCAAACGTTTGGGCAATGAAATCCGTCGGGGTTGAAAGAGTTATTTCACCTTGTGCTGCGGGCAGCTTACAAAAACACGTAAAACCGGGAGATTTCGTAGTATGTGACCAGTTTGTAGATTGGACTGACGGTAGAAAATCTACCTTCTTTGAAGGCCCTGTTGTTACTCACCCGTCCGCGGCTGAAACTTATTGTCCGGAACTTAGAGAATTAGCGATTAAAACAGGTAAAGATTTGGGTATTACAATTCACGAAACCGGTACTGTTGTAGTAATCAACGGCCCAAGATTTTCAACAAAAGCAGAATCAAAATTCTTTACAAATCAAGGTTGGGAAGTTATCAATATGACAGCATTTCCAGAAGCTTATCTTGTTAAGGAAGCTGATATGTGTCCGTTGAACATTTCACTGATTACAGACTATGATGCAGGACTTGTCGGTGATGTTCCGCCTGTTTCTCACCACGAAGTTATTGAAGTGTTCAATTCAAACCTTGCAAACTTAAAAAATCTTCTCTTCAAGATGATTGAAAATATTCCGGCAGAAAGAAATCACTGCGAATGTGCATTGACAAAATCAAAATCTCAATTATAAGGATAAAAACAAATGTATAGAGGAATATTAAACGGCGTAAATAACGTCTTTGCATTATTTTATGTAATAATTCTCGTGAGAATTTTAATAAGTTGGATTCCGAAACTTGATACGGAAAAACAGCCTTGGTACACGATAATTGTCCTTGCCGATGCGTATTTGGGAATATTCAGAAGAATAATTCCCCCAATCGGAGGCTTGGACTGGTCGCCCGTGATTGCCTTAATTGCTTTGCAAATAATTCAGGGCTTGATTAACGGTGTACTTGGTGCTATTTAAGTATAGGAAAGGGTCTTAAATACAAGAATTTATATTATGAGAATTATAATTTTTGGTGCAACTGAAATTGGATGCCTTTTGGCAACAGAGTTTTTTGAAGATCACGATATAACAATTATTGATAAAGAAGAAAACCGCACAGACGAATTTAACAAATTAGATATAAGTTTTGTTGAAGGGAAAGTTTGCGATATCGAAGTTTTGAAAAAAGCCGATATCCAAAATGCGGATATCTTTATCGCTTGCACACCTGTTGATGAAGCAAATATTGTTGCGTGTCTGACCGCTAAAAAAACGGTCGGAATTAGGACGATTTGCTTTGTAAGTAAAGAAGAATATAAAAATACGTTATGTTTTCAAAAAAACAGCTTAAGTTGCGGAGATTTCTTTATTGACTATATAATATGGCCTGAAGAGCTTTTGACACAAGATATTTTTAGAATAGTGACAGTCGCGGAGGCTTTGGATGTTGAAAACTTTGCGGAAGGAAAAGCAAGACTTTTAGAATACAAGGTTAAGCCGAACCTAAGCATCGTTGATAAAAAAGTAAAAGATTGTAACTTCACAAACGGCACATTAATTGTTGGAATCACACGAGATAGCCAACTTTTTATACCAAACGGCGATACAGTTTTGCAAGCGGACGACAAATTAATATTTATGGGAACTTCTCATTCGTTAGACATTTTAGCAGGAACGTTTTTTCACGAAAAAGCAATCGTTAAAAACGCAGCGATTATCGGAGGCGGAACTGTTGGTTTAATGCTTGCCCAAAACCTTGAAGCGTTAAAAATCAAGACAAAAATTATAGAAAAAAACTATGCCCGATGCGAATATTTAACGCAAAACCTAAAAAACACACTGGTTTTAAACGGTGACGGTACAAATTTAAAACTTTTGGATGAAGAAGAAATCGGCTCGGCAGATGTTGTTATAAGTGTTACGAACAACGACGAACGCAACCTTTTATGCTCACTTTTGGCAAAGCAGTTGGGCGTTAAAAAAGTTATTGCAAGAGTTGCCAAAGTTCTGAATGTTCCGTTGTTTGAAAAAATCGGCATTGACGTTGCGATTTCCCCAAAAACTTCCGCAATAAATGAAGTTAAAAATGACCTTGCTGAAAACAATGTTGATATCCTGGCAACCGTTGAGCAGGGACAAGGTGAAGTTTTAGAAATCGGAATTTTGCCGGAATTCGACGGTAAAAAAATTATGGATTTAAAATTCCCGACTCCGGCTATTGTCGGAACAATTCAACGCAGAGGGAAAGTCATTATCCCGAACGGCTTAACGGAACTCAAATATAATGACACTTTGATTATATTTACAAAAGCCGAAGATGCCCAATCCATAAAAGATTTTTTTAAAGGTGGAGTGTAGCAAATGAGAATAATATATATTGCAAATGCTCTCAGTATTATACTCAGTTATTTGAATATTGTAATTCTTTCCCCGGTAGTTGTAGCCTTAATTTGCCGTGATTTCAAATCGATAATCCCTTTTGTTGTGGCAAGCTTAATCGCAAAAATATTGAGCTTAATTTTAAAATATTGCGTTAAGGGAGTTAAAGAACTTGAAAATTTAAATGATATCAAGAAGGCAGAAGCCCTTTTTATAGTTGCAACATCTTGGATAATGTTCGGATTAATTTCTGCTATTCCATATTTATTTTACGGATTAAGCCCG
>ONYB01000075.1 GCA_900321895.1 uncultured Brachyspira sp. | reverse complement strand
CAAAAATTCAATATATTCCGAAAGTTCCTGTGTATCCATAGTATTATTATTATAAAACTTTTAAAAGTTTTTTGAATGCATTATTTGGAGGAGCTTACCCCCTTTACTTTATAAAAAATTCCCCATATAATATAGCCATGCAAAGAATTGGAATTGGTTACGATATACACAAACTCACGCTCGGTAGGGATTTGATTATCGGCGGAGTAAAGATTACTCACGAAAAAGGTCTGCTCGGGCATTCTGATGCGGATGTTCTTATCCATGCGATTATCGACGCAATGCTCGGGGCATTGGCTCTTGCTGACATCGGGACGCTTTTCCCTGACACGGATATGAAGTACAAAGATGCCGACAGCACGATACTTTTGAAACATGTTTTTGAAAAAATTACAAAAATGGGTTGGCAAATCGTCAACCTCGACAGCAACATTATCGCCCAAAAACCGAAAATGATGCCGTATATCCCGAAAATGAAAGAGGTTCTCTGCCAAATTCTCAACCTTGAAATCGACAGACTTTCGATAAAAGCCAAAACAAAAGAAAATTTGGACGCTGTCGGGCAAGAGCTTGCCATTGAGGCAAACGCTGTCGTGCTTTTGGAAAAGGTTTAGTCGTGTCGTACTCTTTAGAAAAAATCAGAAAAATTCTGCTTGAAAATTCGGACGAAAAATATCGAAAGTTTTCGTCGAGTCTTATTCCGAATACTGACAATCTCCTCGGGATTCGTATTCCGTTTTTGCGAAAATTTGCAAAATACATCGCAAAGACTTGTGCCGAGGAATTTTTGAGGGAGAAAAATTGCGAGTATTTTGAAGAAACAATGCTTCAAGGTATGGTTATCGGGTTGGTAAAAACCGATATCGCACAGCGGTTTGAACTGATTAAAGACTTTCTTCCAAAAATAAAAAATTGGTCGGTTTGTGACTGTTTTTGTTGCAGTTTGAAATTCACAAAAGACAACCGCAAAGAGGTTTTGGAATTTCTAAAACCGTACATAAAATCCGAAAACGAATACGAGGTGCGGTTTGCAGCCGTGATGTTGTTGGATTATTTTGTGAATGAGGAATATATCGACACGACATTAGCACTTTTGAATGAATTTACTCACGAGGCATACTACGCTAAAATGGCGGTGGCGTGGGCGATTTCGATTTGCTACATAAATTATCCTGACAAAACTTTTGAGTTTTTAAAACGCACAAAAATCAGCCCGTGGGTTTTCAACAAATCTATCCAAAAGATTACGGAATCCATAAAAATCGGGAAAAATTTGAAGGATAAGGCTCGGGCTTTGAGGATTTAGGGCTGATTTCTGCGGTAAACCTTGTAGGAAACAACCCCGTTAAAATCTGCCTCCTCCGTGTAATCTTGATTTATTTGTTCGCAGAAATTGAAGGCATAGTTCGTGCAAATGTGTTCAAAATAGTAATCGCTCATACTTTGGCTGTTTAGGATTACGAATTTTGGTTTCTTTTCATTAAGAACTTTTATAAAATTATCTTCCCCCATCGATTCAAAATATAGCGGAATTAACGAATTGTAGTAGTCGTCGGATTTCACGTTATTTTTTGACAAAAAGTTTATAATCATCCCTTCAGGATAAACGAGAGCTGTCGAATTGGTGTTTTCGTCATTGTTTAGAATTGACAAAACATTGTTGATATTATCGGCTTGTTGCTCGTAAGTGTAAATTGTCCCGTGCGGTGAAGAGATTTTGCCTGTCGTGAGTGTTCTTTTGTAGGTGTAAACGCTCAAAAAACTGACCGACGCTACGGTCAAAAATATTGCTGCAATTTTTTGGTATTTTTCATTAATAAAAGCGAAGAGAACGCCGAAAAATGCAATCAAAACAATCGGGGTGTAATAACATCCGTAGCTCATCGGGGTCAATCCCCAGAAGGTTTTGAAACTTGCTCCAATCGCCGATATAATTACAAGCATTAGCGGAAGATTGTTTTTGATTTTTTTGTATCCTAAAATTGATACCAAGAACAACAACGGGGTTAAAAATGCGAATAAAGCAGGGCTTAGAAGTTTGTAACCTACAAGTGCAAAGATGGTAATCAGGGCGATTGAGACAATTTTAATTTTTTCATAAAATCTGTAGCTTAACATCATTAATCCTAGAGGAATACCTGTCGTCAAAAATTTTTTGAACCATACAGGAGTTACCGTCGGTGTGAAAATTACACCTTGATTTGTGTAAAAATATTCAAGAGTTTTTGCATTCATCATTTTATGGACTTCACCCATAGCACTGATTAAATCGTCAATTCGCAAGCCTTGCAAAAACAAAATTCCAAAGCTCAAAATTGGAAAAACCATAAAAGAGGTTATAAAATTCAAAATATTTTTTTTGTTTTTTGTAAAAAGTGAAATTAAAAATAAAAACGCTCCGTAAATAAAGAAATCATATTTATTTACAATCGCAAAACCTGCTAAAAGTCCTGACAAATACAAGAAGTTCGGGTTTTCGCTGTCTTTGTATTTAACCAAAAAATAAACCGAATATAAAAAACCGACCGTGCCATAAAGCATTGCCCAACTGTACGGGAAAGTGTAGTTAAACAAATGGTTTGCACAAACACCGGTCACAATCGTAAACAACCCTATTGCAAAACTTAGAGAAGTGTTCAAAAATCTTCTTGCAATGAGATAAACTCCGCTCACAATCGCAAGTGAGCAAATCGCTCCAGAAATGTATAAGGCTCTCAAATTTATGCCGAAAATTTTATACAAAAAAGCGTTCCACAAATATGAAAAAGGCCCGTAGATATTGAACAAATCTTTATAAAGCACCTTTCCCTCAAGTATTCTTTGCGGGTAGTAGACCTCTCTTCCGACATCCAACAAAATGTTTGAATAGTGTCCCATAAACCCGATTAAAGCTGCAATACAAAGCAGCCAAAGAATAATTAACGGTTTGTTTTTTATATAAAATTCTCTCATAATCCCCTCTTCTCTTTTAATAAAATTTAACAAACACACGGCAAAAAAGCAATTATTGTCGAAAAAATAACTTTATATACATGTGTAAAAGGCTGGAGTTTAGACTATGTTTTCACCGGGTTTAACAAACAATTTGGACAATCTTGCACGAGAAGGTATCATTGATTTTGATGCAACCTCGTTTGTTACAGGAACAAAAGCCCGATATGTCGGCAATCCCTCTTGGGCACAACAGCCCATGCCTGACATGTCCGATGTCGATACCAAAAATCTCCAACAGCCGAACGTGGATGAGCTGATTTCTTCCGACTCAATCAGGCAGGGCGAAGTTTCCAAAAATCCGCTTTGGAAAAAAGTTCTCTTTGGTGTAATCGCAGCAGGGCTTTTGCTAGGCGGTGTAAAATTCTTCAAAGGGAAGAATTTAAAAAATTTGATTAGCGGGCTCTCAAACCCGTTTGCCGGTGTCGGGAAAGCAATCAAAAATGGCGGAAAAACCCTTCTCAACAAACTCGGCAACTTCGGAACATCTGTAAAAAACACAGTCAAAAGCGGATTTTCAAAAGTCGTGAATTTTGTGAAAAGTAAAAAGCCGTAGAAGACAGTAGTGGCGGGGGGGTGACAAGCAAATTTCTCCTCTACCAGAGGTAGATGGAATGCAATAAAAAATAGTAGCAATACTACTGCTACTATTTTTCGGCTTGTGTAAACCCTGACTATTGGCGGGCGAAACCTTCTTCGTAGTATTTAGAAAGTTTTTCCAAATACCATTTTTTAGCTTTTGCGTCCTCGATAGTGTTTTTGATGTCTTCGAGTTCTGCAAGAAGAGTTTGAAGGTCTTTCCTTTGCGGAATAAAAGCTTGTTGCTCAACGTTTGAGGTGTCGGCTTCTGTCCAACCCATAGAAAAACAGTTGTTTTCAAAAATTTCGTTCATATCAATCATACACACATCCTCCGTGGACTAATCTTTTTGAGTAATAAACGAATGGAACAAATCGATGAGATCGAATTTTCCATATTTTGCGGGAACGGGGATTGCGTCGTATTCGCTGTCGCCTGTAACCTTGTGCAAATCTCTAACCTGCTGATAGTCCAGAGAGTCAAAGTCGAAACTTGTCATTTCTGCATAATCAACCATCAAGTCTTCCATATCCATAACTTTTTTATTTTTCATTACACACTCCTTATGTTGACTAATAACAAAATGTATATCGGAAGGTTTTTATGAAAACTTTAATGTTTTAAGGAAGGTTGTTACAAAAATTAACAGAAGAAGGGCAAAGTTAAGAAAAATGCTCACAGCGTTTCGCATTTGTGGTGTTGCCACAGTATGCTCAATCTGCTCGCATGTCGCTCGAACTCCAAATCGAAGCTTCTCATCTCTCTGACCCACAAAAAAAGAAGAGGCTTATTGCATCTTCTCTTTTATGGAACTTCATATACGGTTTAACACTTCAAACTCT
>ONYB01000029.1 GCA_900321895.1 uncultured Brachyspira sp. | reverse complement strand
GCACCGTTCGCAATCACAACGAAAACTCAACGTTTCCGTTGATTTTTGCTCACCTTTCGCTTCGCTCATGCCTCTGCTCGGGCTCGTAAAAAGTCCTTTACGTAAAATTAGTTACTTTATCATTGACGTTTTGCACTTCACTTAGTTCTTCTTCCCAATCACAAGTTTGCTGTCTGTGCAGTCGATTAGGATTGTGTCGCCGTGCGTAAATTCATTTTCAAGAATTTTCATCGACAGGGGAATTTCTATTTCTTTGCGGATTACACGACGCAATGGACGTGCTCCATAAAGTGGCTCGTAACCCTCATTTGCGAGAAATATTTTTGCGTTTTCCGTAATTTCTAAATCCATGCCCTGCTCTTCCACTCGTTTTTTCAGGGAGGCTGTTTGGATTTCAACGATTTTGGCAAGTTCTGCAAGGGTAAGCGGAGTAAATGTAATTATTTCATCAATTCTGTTTATAAATTCCGGCTTGAATTTTTGTCGGAGAAGCTTGTTTACCTGCTCACGTTTTTCATCCTGCGAAAGCTGATTGTCAAGCAAAATGTCACTTCCAAGGTTACTCGTCATAATTAAAACAGTATTTTTAAAATCAATCAATTTACCTTGTCCGTCCGTTAGTCTTCCATCGTCAAACATTTGAAGCATAATATTAAAAATATCAGGGTGAGCTTTTTCTATTTCATCAAAAAGCACTACAGAATACGGTTTCCGCCTAACAGCCTCAGTCAACTGCCCGCCTTCTTCATAACCGACATAACCCGCAGTTGTCCCAGTAAGCCTTGAAATTGCGGATTTTTCCATAAATTCGCTCATATCAATTCTTATCAGGGCATCTTCGTCGTTAAATAAAAATTCGGCAAGAGTTTTACCAAGTTCGGTTTTACCCACACCAGTAGGTCCTAAAAACAGGAACGACCCTATCGGACGCTTGCTGTCACGCAAGCCTGAACGAGAAAGTCTGATTGCGTTTGCAATTTTTTGAACAGCCTCATCTTGCCCGATTAAACGTTTGTGAAGAAAATCTTCCATTTGCACGAGTTTTTTTGATTCATCCTCCACGAGTCGTGTCGTCGGAATTCCCGTCCATTTTGCAACTACAGCAGAAATATCATCCGCATCAAGCTGTTCTTTTATTAATCGCTTTTTAGTTTTGTCGGATTGAAGCTGTTGAAGTTTTTTCTCCAACTCTTTTGTTTGTTTATATTTTTCTTCTAACGAAGTTGTCAACTCACCTTTCTTTTGTGCAATTTCAATTTGCGATTTCAAAATTTCCAAATTCTTTTTCACCGTAGTTGTATTTGTAATAATTTTCTTTTCTTGCAGCCATTGTTCCTTTAATTTCGTAATTTTACCTTCAAGAGTTTCAATTTTTTTAGTAATTTTTGAAATTTTTCCTTCAGATTCTTTTGAACCTTCCTCTTCGAGAGTTTTTCTTTCAATCTCTAATTGAAGTTTTTCTCTTGTGTAGGTATCTATTTCTTCCGGCATGGTGTCAATATTTATCCTCAAAGAAGATGCAGCCTCATCAATTAAATCTATAGCTTTATCAGGCAAATATCTGTCAGAAATGTATCTGTGAGAAAGTTTTACGGCTTGAACAAGAGCTTCATCAAGAATTTTTATTCCATGATAAACCTCATATTTATTTTTTAACCCACGCAAAATACTGATTGCCGTACCGACAGACGGCTCATCGACGATAACCGGCTGAAAACGACGTTCAAGAGCTTTATCTTTTTCGATATATTTTTTGTATTCATCAAGGGTTGTCGCACCGATTATGCGAACATTTCCACGTGCAAGCATAGGCTTTAAAAGATTGCCCGCATCAACAGAACCTTCTGACGCTCCCATTCCCATAATGGTGTGGATTTCGTCAATAAAAAGCATTAAATCGTCGGCTTTTTCTTCAATTTTTTTCAAAACACTTTTTAACCTGTCCTCAAATTCTCCACGATAAGAAGCCCCTGCCAAAAGAACCCCCAAATCAAGTGAAAGAATTTTATCATTCTTTAAGCTTTCCGGAACATCGCCTTTAATAATTCTCTGTGCAAGTCCTTCAATTACGGCGGTTTTACCAACTCCCGGTTCGCCGACAATTACAGGATTATTTTTTGAACGTCTGTTCAAAATCTGAATAACACGACGAATTTCATCATCTCTGCCGATTACGGGATCGAGTTTATTTTTTGAAGCTATTTCCGTTAAATCTTGAGTATATTTTTCGAGCGGATTTTCCTCTTTCTTTTTGTCGTCTTTTTCGTCAGAGTTTGAGGAATTTCCTCCACTTTCCGAAACTATTTCACCGTTTTTAATCTCGACGGTTGTCATATTTGCTACAATTTCTTTCATATCTGCGTAAAGGTCACGTGGATTTACGCTATATTGCTTGAAAATGTAGAGCATATTGACGGTTGGCTTTTTAAACAAAGCCAAAAATAAGTGTTCAATACTGACTGTTTTTTCACCGACGGCAAGGGCTTCCTTCTCGGCACTTTCCAAAAACGCAATAGTGGCTTGCGAAAGCGGTGGGTCTTGTTTTTTTTGAGGGGAACTCCCGCCTGATTTTCTCGGAATGGTATTGTTGTAATCACGAATTAACCTCGGGTTGTCCAGTCCAATTTTTTGCAACATAATTTTAGGCAAATCGTTTTCGTCCAAAAACAGTGCAAGCATAATATGATCAGGTTCGACCTGAGCGTAATCTCTTGCATAAACGATAGTTTTTGCCGAGTGAATAATATATTGAATGTGTTCGGTTAAATCCATAAAGCCCCCTGTTTTCTCCATAATACCAGAGGTTCACCTTATAGCAATCATATAAATACTGGATTTGTCGAGAAAAAGTTATCAAGCTCCATAATAAACTCCTTTATCAACGACTTCTTTGTAATAAATTGGATTTTGTTTTAGCTCTACCAATGTCATAGGGTGCAAATCGAGTGTAACACCGAGTTCTGCTTCAATTTCACCAATAACCTTCCATAAGTTCATACGTTTTTCTCTCGGAAGTTTTGAACCAAACAAAGCAACTAAATCAATATCGCTATCTTTTGTCGCATTGCCTAAAGCATACGAACCGTAAAGATACAGACCGTCAAAATCCGAAAACCATTTTTTTATGGTTCGATTTAAATTAGTTATTATTTTATCTATTTGCTCCATATCGTAATTATAACATTTTTTAAATTTTTTTCAATATAACAAAAAAGGTAACATATTACATGTTACCTTTTTCGTACCTTATTAAATTCAAAAAGAATTATTCTTTTGTATATTCAGCATCGATTACGTCGTCATCTCCACCTTTCTTTTCTTCGGAAGATGCACTGTCACTAGATGCTGACCCTTGGTTTGCTTGTTCTTCTTTCTGTACTGCTTCGTAAGCTTTTTGAGAAATACTGAACATTGTTTGTTGCAATTCATCTGACAATTTTTTCAATTCGTCTGTTGATTTGTTTTCATCAATAGCTTTTTGAAGTGCTGCTTTTTGTTCTTCAAGTTTTGACTTGTCAGCCGCATCAATCTTACCTTCAAAATCTTTTACAATTCTTTCGGCAGAACCGATTAAACTTGTTGCGTTGTTTTTGATTTCAGCATCTTCTTTTTTACGTTTATCCTCTGCTGCGTTTGCTTCAGCTTCTTTAACCATTTTATCAATATCAGCTTCTGACAAGTTAGAAGAGTTTGTAATTGTAATCTTTTGTTCCTTATTAGTAGCTTTATCTTTTGCTGAAACATTTACGATACCGTTTGCATCAATATCAAATGTAACTTCGATTTGAGGCAACCCTCTCATAGCAGGCGGAATACCGTCAAGTCTGAACATACCTAACGATTTGTTATCTTTTGCCATTGGTCTTTCACCTTGCAAAATGTGAATATCAACGGCTGTCTGGTTATTTTCGGCTGTTGAGAATACTTGTGATTTGGAAACAGGGATTGTTGTGTTTCTTGGAACTAATGGAGTCATTACACCACCCAAAGTTTCGATACCTAATGTCAACGGAGTTACATCCAACAATACGATATCTTTAACTTCACCGGCGAGGACACCTGCTTGAATTGCTGCACCAACCGCAACAACTTCATCAGGGTTTACTGACTGGTTAGGTTCTTTACCTGTGTATTCTTTTACCAACTGTTGAACTGCAGGAATTCTTGATGAACCACCAACCAATACAACTTCGTTAATATCATCTTTTGAAACACCTGCATCTCTCAATGCGTTTTCAACAGGGGTTTTACATCTGTTCAACAAGTCACGGCTCAAGTCTTCAAACTTAGCTCTTGTTAAGTTCAAGTCTAAGTGTTTAGGGCCGTTTGCGTCAGCGGTAATGAATGGAAGATTGATATTTGTTTCCATAACTGATGACAACTCGCATTTAGCTTTTTCAGCAGCTTCCTTAACACGTTGCATTGCTTGCTTATCGTTACGGAGGTCAATTCCTTCTGTTTTTTTGAATTCGTCGCACATCCAATCCATAACTTTTTGGTCAAAGTCATCGCCACCTAAGTGAGTATCACCTGATGTTGAAAGAACTTCGTGAACACCGTCACCGATTTCAAGAATAGATACATCAAATGTACCACCACCTAAGTCGAATACCAAAACTTTTTCAGGTTTATCTTTTTCAAGACCGTAAGCAAGAGCTGCTGCTGTCGGTTCGTTAACGATACGAAGTACGTCCAAACCTGCGATTTTGCCGGCATCTTTTGTTGCCTGTCTTTGTGCGTCGTTGAAGTAAGCCGGAACTGTGATTACAGCAGATGTAACTTTTTCACCCAAATAGTTTGAAGCATCATCAGCCAATTTTCTCAAAATCATTGCTGAAATTTCTTGAGGTGTGTAATCTTTTCCGTCAATGTTTACTTTGTAATCTTCGCCCATGTGTCTTTTGATTGAAGCGATTGTTTTATCAGGGTTCAAAATAGCCTGACGTTTTGCTAATTGACCTACCAATCTTTCGCCGGTTTTTGAAAAACCAACGATTGAAGGAGTTGTTCTTGAACCTTCTGCGTTGGCGATAACGGTTGGTTTACCACCTTCCATGACTGCTACAACGGAGTTTGTTGTACCTAAGTCAATACCTATTGTTTTTGCCATAATTATTATCTCCTTTATCTGATTTCTTTCCTTTGATATTATTGTTATAACATTCTTTTTTTATAAACCTTAAAAAATAAACAAAAAATTAATAATTCAAATTTTTCAAAATATGTTATAATCAATTCGAGAATGAGGTAAAATATGAAAAGAGCGGTTATTTTTGCACACTGGGACAATAATTTAACGATTGATGATTACGTCGTTTATTATTTAAAAGAACTTAAAAAGGTTATCGAAAAAGTTATTTTTGTATCGGCAAATAATTTATCTGAAAATGAAACAAAAAAACTTGACGGAATTGCAGATAATATTATTGCAAAACACCATAACGAATATGATTTCGGCTCGTACAAGCGTGGGTTTGAAATCTTAAAGGCAGAAGGTTTAAGCAATTATGAAGAAATAATTTTTGCAAACGATTCCTGCTATGCTCCACTTTTTTCACTTGATAAATTATTTGAAGAAATGGAAGAAAAAGAATGCGATTTTTGGGGAATAACTAAAAACAATTACGGACTAAAAGGTAAAAATCCGCACATCCAAACTTATTTTATTGCGTTTAGAAAAAACGTGTTTATGGACAATGATTTTATAAAATTTATTTCATCCGTAAAACCTGAGCTCGACAAAAATTCTGTTATTGAGAATTACGAAATCGGGCTTTCAAAAATGCTTTTCCAAAACGGCTACAAAGCAGAAACTTTTGTAAAAGAGTTTGAAAATATTTCCAATCCTACAATAAAAAAATGGAAAAGCTTGATTACAAAATCAAAATCACCGTTTTTAAAATGTTCTGTCCTACGACTTAAAAACACTGACTACACCACCGCTGACGGCTGGCATGAAGTAATCGGCAAGACAAATTATCCCATTGAATTAATCGAAAACAACTTAAAAAGAACTCAAGAAAAATTAAATACAGAACCTAAACTCCCGACGGGTATCAAAGAATTTTTGTATAACTCGCTAAACTATTTGCCACAAAAATTAAGAGTTCCGTTTATTAATCTTGTGAAAAAAGTTTTCTCATCAACTTCGTCAAAATAAACGCAGGGATTGTATACAAAATAAACAACAAAAGTCGGAAAGACGGCTTGCGACGATAAACCTCAATCATCGCAAGAACATTTGTCATAATACAATTTGCAGAACTCTTTTGGTTAATATAACTGTCTGAATGAATTCTCCATTTTGTAAGTTTTTTGTCAATATAATAAAACTTGTTTTTGTATGCAATTTGGATGTACAACCACCAGTCAAGAAGTCTGTCTGACGGTGTGTTCCAGTTGACTTTTTCCAACAGGTCACGCCTTATCATTACGGATGAAAAAGTGACAATTCTGTTTTTCAAATTCATATCCCAAAACATGTTTCTCGGATATTTTTTACTTCTCAAAAATTTTCTGTTCGCATAAAGCAAACCTGCCATTTTGCCAACGTTGCCGATAGTTTCGACATCATTAAAAATCACGGCAGCGTCAGGATTTTTCAAGATAACTTTAATCTTTTCTTCCAAATAGTCAGGTGTCCATTCGTCGTCACTTTCAAGAATGGCAATCCATTTTCCGCTTGCGTACTTGAAGGCTTTTTCTAAAGTTGCCTCAAGTCCCATATTTTGGTCGTTTACAATAGTTCTGACACGTCCGTAAGAATCTGTCGCTTTTGTGATAATTTCGACAGAGCGATCCTCCGAGGCGTCGTCCACGATAATCAATTCCCAATCCTCAAAAGTTTGGTTTTTGATGGATTCAATCGCATTTTTGATGTACTTGTCGTAGTTGTAACTTGTTACCAAAATAGAAATCAGCATAAGGGGATTATAAAGGGTTTGCCCGAAAAATTCAATACATTAAATGTATTAATATTTCTTAACAAATCTCTCATAAAAAGGCAATAATTGTGAAAGTAAATACTTTATATATATAAAGACGGACAAGAGGGACAACTATATGGGCGACGCAATTAAGGCAATAAAAGAATATTATAATTCGCTTACAGGTAAGGACAAAGCCGAATTCCAAAAGGAAATGGGCATTAACAGTTTGTACGGTATAAACCTTATGGATATCAAGGTTGCCGAAAAGTATTGCAAAAGCCACGGAATTGACCTTGGTGACGGTTCTGTTTGGAATTTGTACAACAAGGGCAAGGCTGATTATGCGGCAGCTTTGGGTGACTATAACGAGGCAAAATCCATTTATAATAACTTGAAAGGTCAAACCGAAACAGCACAGACAAAATACACAACCCTTGTCAAAAATTACAGAGCGTCGAATGGTGAAGATGCAAAGATTTCGACTGCACAGGACAACCAATTCCGCCGTGAATCGAAATACACAACAGATTTGATTAAAAACACCAATGATGCCGAAGACAGAGTAGATTTGGCACTTGCCGCACGTAGAATGGCTGTTGACGAGCAACGCCACGGCTTGATGTTCGGGGCATAAGGGTGTTTATTGAGGTGAATAAGTTCGTATAGTTCGTTTTGCTAAAAAACTGTTTTGGTGCGTAGCACCCGATTTGAACTTATTTACGAGCCCGATTAGGGCGAATTCACTTATTTACTTATTCACTTTGTAATCAAACTTTCCTTTTGCATTTTTCACG
Organism: uncultured Brachyspira sp.; assembly: GCA_900321895.1. Taxonomy (GTDB): domain Bacteria; phylum Cyanobacteriota; class Vampirovibrionia; order Gastranaerophilales; family Gastranaerophilaceae; genus Scatousia. The sequence goes on along the minus strand of ONYB01000029.1, from coordinate 8,330 downwards.
ATTTCTTGCTATAATCACCTTGTTATCACGTAATAGCGAGGTTTTTTGTATGAAAGGAATAGTTTTGGCTGGCGGTGCGGGAACAAGGTTACACCCGTGTACAATTTCCGTTTCTAAACAGCTTATTCCAATCTATGACAAACCAATGATTTATCACCCGATTTCTGTACTAATGCTTGCGGGAATTCGTGATATTTTGATTATTTCTACCCCGCAGGATTTGCCGAATTTTGAACGACTTCTCGGTGACGGTCATCAGTATGGCGTAAAATTCTTTTACAAAGCTCAACCTAAACCAGAAGGGCTCGCTCAAGCTTTTATTATCGGGGAAGATTTTATCGGAAACGACAGCGTTGCACTGGTTTTGGGTGACAATATTTTTTACGGCGACGGATTTTCAGGCAAGTTAAAAAGAGTTGTTAATGACGTCGAAAACAATGGCGGAGCTACGGTTTTCGGCTATCAGGTGAAGGATGCAAGTCGTTTTGGTGTTGTGGAGTTTGATGCTAACGGCAAGGTCGTTTCTATTGAAGAAAAACCGCAAAATCCAAAATCCGATTATGCAGTGACGGGCTTGTATTTCTACGACAACAAGGTCGTTGAATTTGCAAAAGGACTTACGCCGTCGGCTCGTGGTGAATTGGAAATTACTGATTTGAACAATATATATTTGAAAAATAACGAATTGAGAGTGGAGCTTTTGGGGCGTGGGTTTGCGTGGCTTGATACGGGAACTCATCATTCGCTTTTGAGGGCGTCGCAGTATGTTCGTACGATTGAGGAAAATCAGGGGATTAAAATTGCTTGTCTTGAGGAAGTTGCTTACAGAATGGGCTTTGTGACAAAAGAGGTTTTGGAGGAACATGTTTCAAAATACAAAAATAACGAGTATTTTGAATATGTTGCAAATATGCTTAAAAATTAATTGCCAAATTCTGAAAAATTTGGTAGCATAGTTTGTATTGAGAAGGGATTGCGAGATGAAGAATTTTGGGAAAGTATTGATTTGTTGTGCGGCACTTGCACTTGGGACATTGAGTGTTCAGGCAAAAGAAGCTTATATAAATAATTTGAGAACAAATTTTTTGAAAAATTCGACGATTATTTACGAAATCAATATGAGAACTTTTAACGCTCAAGATTTGGACAAGGACGGCATTATCGAGTTTGAGGAAGGCGAAGAGAGCGGGAATTTTCTGAATGCTATTGCAAGACTTGACGAATTGCAGGCAAACGGGATTACAGCACTTCACGTTCTACCCGTTACTCCTGTCGGCAAGATGAAGGCTATGGGCACGGCAGGTTCACTTTATGCAATTTCTTCTTTCGATACATTAAATCCGCAAATTGTCAGCGACAAGACGGTTTTGACGGCGGAAGAGCAGGCGAAGAAGTTTATCCGAGAGGCTCACGACAGGGGTATTGCGGTAATTTTTGATGTACCGGCATGCGGTTCGTATGATTTATATTTACAGCGTCCCGAATTGTTTGTAAAAGACAAAAACGGACAGCCGGTTGTCCCTGCGGATTGGACGGATGTAAGGCTTTTTGACAGCGGAAATGAAACCAAAATTAATCCTGATGTTTTGAAGGTTTATAAAGAATATGTTGATATGGTTATGGAGCTGGGAGTTGACGGTATAAGGGTTGACGTGGCTCACAGCAAACCCGCAAAATTTTGGAAAGAATTAATTGACTATTCAAGACAAAAAGATCCGCAAATTCTTTGGTTGGCTGAATCTTCCGACTCGTGGAAGGACTCGATTTCTCCGTATACGGTCTACACACCTTACGACAAACTTTTGGCGGCAGGGTTTGACGGATATTACGGCAGTTACTTCAATTTGAAAAACTGGACGGAAGGTAAGCAACTAATTTCGCATGTTCAGCTTAATCAAGGTTTGGAAAAGAAAATCGGTTCGCCGAAAAGTGCAATAGCAAGTTTTACCACCCACGACGAATTAAGCCCGATAATTGTAAACGGTCGAGCTTATAGCGAAATGATTATGTGGTTGAATGCGACATTGCCTGTAAATTCTTATTTTGTTGACGGTTTTGATACGGGTGACAGATATATTTATTTTTGGGCTAACAAAAAAGCTCCAAAAACTTACACTGACGACGATTATTATTTCGTTCACCGTGGAAAAATAGATATTTTCAATTTTTCGAGAAAACCTGCGGGTAATGATTTGGAATTGCAAAAAGAATTCAAATCTGCAAACGAGTTCAAGGCGTTTGTGGCAACCCTTTACAAAAAAGGTGCTAAGTGGAAACCTGCAAAAGTCAACAATCCGTCGGTTTTTGCCTACACAATCAGTGCGGACAACACAACGGTTTTAGTTATCGGAAATTTGAATTTTAAAGGTGATTCCAAAGCGGAGGTTTCCCTGCCGAGGTTCAATCCGAACGCTGATGTAATCAGTATTCAATTCCAAAACGCTCCAATTGCTGCAAAAGGCAAAATGAAGGCAGATTTGAATGCCGGCGAAATTGAAGTTTTCGTGATTAACAATTATCAGATTAAGTAAATTTCAGCAGGCGAAGAGGTTGTCGTTTCCTCAAATTCGCAGGTAAAAATTCAAAATTCGGTAGCAAAAAAAATCATGTTTGAATTTTTAATAAAAAGAATATTCTAACAAATTGAGGTTGTGATGTCAGAAACACTACTAAATTCAATAGGTGTGGGAGGTAATCGTTCTTTTTACATGACGCCCGTGTCTGCCGTGCCTCAAAACAATACCAAACCTCAAATTGAAAAGAAGGAAGAGAATAATCCTCAAAAATCGTCCAAAATGTTGACGCTCGGGCTTGCTGGGCTTGCCGTGATTGGCGGGGGAGTTGTTGTCGCCAAAAGCCTTCAGATTTACAAGGACAAAAAAATTACAAGGGAGATTGCCGAATTGAAGGGGCAGTTGAAAAAGCAATATTTATATCAGCGTGATGTTGCTATAAATGAACTTATCGAAGAAGGTTTGCCAAAGAGTTTTTTGTATGACGAAATCGGTGTTACAAAGGTAAAATCTTCTAAAGATATCAGAAAGGTCAAAAATTATTATCAGGACTGGTCAAACAAGTTTCACGAAGCTCAAGAGCGTTGTGTAAAAACTGTTAGAAAAAGTGTTGCAAAACTGGAAAATGATCAAGAATGGAAAGAGCTCAGAAAATATCGTAAAGAGCTTATGAAAGACTTCGATAGTAACGACCTCGGCAGGCATGATGTTGCGGTGAAAAAATTTCCACTCATAAATGATTTGCTTACGATTAAACTTTTTCCTGAAAAAGAAGAGGTTTTCCACGCAAGAAATCTCGTTTCTCTCGATAACGCTCGCATGCTTGTGAAAAAGAATTTTGCAAATGCAAAGGAATTTAATGAAGAGTTTGAAAAATGCAGAGAGTTTTCGTTTGATTATCTCCCAATGGAAAGATTTTTTGTAAACAAGGACGAATTGTCGCTTATGGACTTTTTTAAGGAAGAGGTAATCACCTACAGAAAATGTGAACAAAAATTGGTTCAACTAATCCCGATTTTTAGAGATGATATTCCACAAGTTGAAAAAAGATTACGCAAAAAATTAACCCGTTTGGCACTTGATTTTCGCAAATCTGAACAGGCTCAAAAACTGCGAGAGCTTGTAAAACAGAAATACTCAAAATAGGTGCTGTTGCTTGACATCGGGGTTTGAGCAACGTAAAATTATCTTGTATATAACCGAAGGGAGTATAGAAAATGTTGGATCGTATACAAATTACAAAAGAAGTAGAAGAAATGTGCTGCGTAAAACGTGGCGTTAAAGGCGAGCCTGCTCCTATCCCTCAAGAAGGTGATTGGACAAAAGTTAAAGAAATCAAACAGATTTCAGGCTTGACTCACGGTTGTGGATGTTGTGCTCCGCAACAAGGTACTTGTAAATTAACTCTTAATGTTAAAGACGGTATTATTCAAGAAGCATTGGTAGAAACTATCGGATGTTCAGGTATGACTCACTCAGCAGCTATGGCGGGTGAAATCCTCCCTGGTAAAACTATTCTTGAAGCTTTGAACACTGACTTGGTTTGTGACGCTATTAACGTTGCAATGAGAGAATTGTTCTTGCAAATCGTTTACGGTAGAACTCAAACAGCTTTTTCTGACAATGGTTTGCCGGTAGGTGCAGGTCTTGAAGACTTGGGTAAAGGTTTGCGTTCTCAAGTCGGTACAATTTACTCAACTAAACAAAAAGGGCCTAGATATTTGGAATTGGCAGAAGGCTATGTTCTTGAACTCGGCTTGGATAAAAACGATGAAATTATCGGTTACAAGTTTGTTCACATGGGTAAATTTATGGATGCTGTTAAAAAAGGCATGGATCCAAAAGAAGCTCTTGAAAAATTCACAAGCACATACGGCAGATTTGCTGAAGCTGTTAAGAAAATCGACCCAAGAGTTGACTAGTTAGGAAGTGAATAAGTAAATAAGTTAATAAGTGAAGAAGTTCTTTACGTTTAAAGAGGTGGATTTACTTAGTTAGCGGTTACTTTATTCTTGAACAATTTGTATAACAAAAATTAAGAGGAAAATAAAATGACAGTAAAATTTGAAGGACAAGACAGACGTCAAGCTAAATTGAACAAAGTTTTACCTGAATATGGCTTCAAATCTTTGGAAGAAGCTCAAGAACTTTGTAAATCAAACGGTATTGATGTTGAAGCTATTGTTAAAGGAATTCAGCCTATCGCTTTTGATAACGCTGTATGGGCATACACTTTGGGTGCAGCTATTGCATTGAAAAAACAGGCAGCTACAGCAGCTGACGCAGCTTCATTAATTGGTGAAGGTTTGCAAGCATTCTGTGTTCCAGGTTCAGTAGGCGACACAAGAAAAGTTGGTATCGGTCACGGTAACTTGGCTGCTATGCTTTTGAGAGAAGAAACTCAATGTTTCTGTTTCTTGGCAGGTCACGAATCTTTCGCTGCTGCTGAAGGTGCTATCGGTATCGCAAGAAACGCTAACAAAGTTAGAAAAAATCCTTTGAGAGTTATCTTGAACGGTCTTGGTAAAGACGCAGCTTATGTAATCTCAAGAATTAACGGTTTTACAGCTGTTGAAACTCAATACGATTACAAAACAGGCGAATTGAAAATCGCTAAAGAAACAAGATTTTCAGAAGGCGAAAGAGGCGAAATCAGATGCTATGGTGCTGATGACGTTTCTGAAGGTGTTGCGATTATGATTAAAGAAGGTGTTGACGTATCTATCACAGGTAACTCAACTAACCCAACTCGTTTTCAACACCCTGTAGCAGGTACTTACAAAAAATGGTGCTGGGAAAATGGTAGAAAATACTTCTCAGTAGCATCAGGCGGTGGTACAGGAAGAACACTTCACCCTGATAATGTTGCAGCAGGTCCTGCATCATACGGTATGACAGATACTATGGGTAGAATGCACGGTGATGCTCAATTCGCAGGTTCATCTTCTGTTCCTGCTCACGTTGAGATGATGGGCGTTATCGGTATGGGCAACAACCCAATGGTAGGCGCAACCGTAGCTGTAGCAGTTGCTGTTGAAAACGCTATGAAGGGGTAAATATATTTGATTGGTTGAACACATAAGTTGTTTAATGTAAATTCATAAAATAGGAAGTGATGATTTTCACTTCCTATTTTTTTGTAAACAATTATTGTTGGGAGAAAACCCAACCTACAAAACTATATGCTTACTTAATGTTCTTTTACCCTCTCTCTAGCCCTCCCCCTAGGGAGGGAACAAGTTTTTTTTGATAAATTTACCCCTCACCACAACCCGCTTTCGCAGTTCAGGGAGGAAGCAGGAGAGGGTAATAATACCACACGGACAAAGTCCTCTCCCCTGCGGAGAGAGTTAGAGCCAACTCCTGAAACAGAAGCAACACTTGAAGATTATAACAATTATCTGGGAATGCTTAATAAAGCAGGTGCTGTTAGACAAGATGCTGATGTAAGAAGTTCGTTGAAAGCTGAGATTGCACAACTTACATCTGATATAGGCAAGCCCGTAAATCTAAAATCATCGATAGTTCAACTACAACCAATGGAAGAACCGGTATTTGATGAATCAGTCATTTACTCTATTAGATCGACTGTCTTTATGCAATTGAAAAACCAACCTGTCTACTATTTTTATAATTCAATACTTCCATGCATACCAATACTGTTATTAACATTATCTTTGTAATTATAGTTTGCATATCCGCCCAGCTTAATCTTGTCACTTGGTTGCCAATTTATGCTCATTGAACTGCTGTACCTGTCAGCCGAAGCGCCAAAGGATACTTTTTTAATCTTGTTATAATAAGAAAAAGTTGTGCCATAGTTTTCTTTTTGATTAAAAACAGAAACGCTCGTATTTGACATAGGATTTTCTATATAATATTCAAGTTCATTTCTGCTGTTTCTATTGTTATGGTGCAAACTCAGTTCTGAATGTGACATTTCATCTTTGCGAACTTCATATTTTATTCCTACATGCTCTCCTAAAATAAATGTTAAATCTTCTTTTTCAGAAAGATTTTTAGTTGCCTCTCCGTCCCAATTCCTTATTCCGTAAGACAATCCTGAAAAAATTTCGGTTGTTTTTGTAAAAAATGGTTTTCTTTTCCTTTCCGTATTTACAAACACATTATGAAGAGTTGTAGGTGCATTCGGCTCAAGATAATTTATAACAACCTGTGACGGCGGCAATGCCTGAGCCGGATTAGGAGCTTTGTCTCCTTTTCTGCCGATATTTTTTATCCAATTTTCAGCCCGTTCGCCAAAATTGTTTCCGAAGCTTTCCAAATGATAGACAATTTTGGTTAACGAAGGATTCTTTAAAAGCTCTTTGTCCAATCCATTCTCGTCGCAAAGTTTTATAAAATTGTTAAAAGCGTCATCGCTCATGTATACTCTCCTATATATATAAAGTATGAATGAGTTAAATAATTGCCTTTTTGTTACAAAAATTAACGTAAAAAGTTTGCAGAGTACTAAATTCAAAAATGAGCAGTAACTTTAGTGCATATAAGCACGCCCTCACCGGTTTAGTTCTAATAAATTTTAAGCTTGTTAATAATATTACAACATATCTCATGTATAATAAAAACATGGACATATTTGGTGCAAAGATTTTAATTGTTGAGGATGAACCTCAGATTAACAGGCTTATTGAATTAATACTTTTATCTGATGGATTTTATAATATAAAAAAATCTTTTGACGGGGCTGAAGCTCTTGAAACTATTAAATCCGCAAAACCTGATTTGATTTTACTTGATGTAATGTTACCATCACTAGACGGATTTTCTTTATGCAAAAAAATTAAAAAAGATGAATATTTAAAAAATATTCAAGTTATCATGCTTACTGCAAAAAAAATGGAAGAGGATATTATAAATGGATTTGAATCCGGTGCAATAGATTATATTTCAAAGCCGTTCAGCAACAAAATTTTGCTTGCCAGAGTAAAAGCCCATTTAAAAAATATTAATTTTTCTTCCTACTCCTATCAAAATATTAAAATTGATGATGCTAAGAAGGTTGTTACAATTGATAATAAAGAGATTGAACTTACAAACTTTGAATACAAAATTTTAAAAATATTTGTATCAAATGTAGGTGTAGCATTTTCACGTTCTCAACTACTCTCGTACTTGAGAGGCGACGACGGATTTGATATATCAGAACGCGCAATTGATGTTCAAATATTAAACTTAAGAAGAAAATTGGGTAATATTAGTTCAAGCATTGAAACAATAAGAGGCCTTGGATATAGATTAAAAGGGTAGATTTTGAAATTCCGAAGACTGCATAATCATTCATTATCTTTGAATATCTGATGAACAAGTCGGAAATGCTGACAAAAATACTACGACGAAGGCGTACGTATTATCGAAACGCTGAAACACGCATACGAACTATACATTAGACAAAGTAGTACTGAAAAGAGAAAAATGCTTAATTATTTACTATCGAACTGCACCTTAGAAAACAAAAAGGTAAGCTATGACTGTAACTTACCATTCTCATATTTCGTTAATTTTGCTTCTTGTCGCCCAAAATATGCCCGGCGCGATTGTCTTGGTCGCTCGCGTTTAACGGCAATTCCGCATTTTGTTTTCAGAAACTTACGTTTCTTCCAAACAAAACTGCTCCACCCTCAGCTCGCTCCCGCTCGAACACGCAAGTGCTTACGCACTTTGCGGTTCTCAACGCTACCAAACAAAAATTAAAGAGGATAGGAATATATCCTATCCTCTTTAATTTACGCCCGGCGCGATTCGAACGCGCGACCCTCTGCTTAGAAGGCAGATGCTCTATCCAGCTGAGCTACG
>ONYB01000009.1 GCA_900321895.1 uncultured Brachyspira sp. | reverse complement strand
ATTTTCCAATGCCGTGTCAAAATCCTTTATTTCGTAATAATATTGAGCCTTCAGAGCATAAAGCTCTGCGTTTTCCTTATATTTTTCAGCAATTCTATCAAGTTCTTTTATCGCATCATCAGTTTCGCCACATGCCAGCATACATTTAATTCTGAACAATTCATCGTGGGTAGTTTCTTTAGCTTTTTCCGGCTGATTATTTCTCAAATAAATTCTTGATAACTGTTCTCTTGTTATCTCATTATCAAATCCTTCTTTTATCGCACGTTCAAGTGTTTCAATCGCACTGCCGAGAGCATCTTCCGACAAATAAAGATTTGCCAATCTGGTATAAACCTCTGAGTGATTATGATCAAAATCCAAAACTTTTAAATATTCGTCTATTGCTTTTATATTATTTCCGGTCTGTTCATACAAAGTTCCAAGCACAAATCGTGTCGAGGTTTGTGCCTCCTGATTATCATGGCAAAAATTTAAAGCTTTTTTATAATCATTTATGGCATGCTCATACTGGTGGTTAACTGAATGCAAATTTCCACGATAAATGTAATACTTAAACTTGTCTGTTGTTACATATATGTCCATTAATTGCTCATAAGCCATTACATTTGTCGCATCCAACGAAAGAATTTCATTATAATAAAACTCTGCATCTTCTTTGTTATTCAACATCAACGACAAATTTGCAAGTCGTTCTATAATACTCAAATCATTCTTACTGTTCTCATAAGATTTTTTATATTCTTCTAAAGCTTTATCGTATTGTCCATTCTCTTCGTACTGTTCTGCCAGTGCTATGCTCATTATCTTATACTCCTTTTTTTAATATTATATTTCAAAAATTTTATTTTACCTCTCCACATCGGCTAGTTAAAACGGTTCTGCGTCTTTTCTATTCCGTTATCAAAATAGAATTCTACAGAAGTTATACATTTGTCCAAAACCTCTTTCAATGTATCCAAATCAGATTTCGGGAAATTTTGCAACACAAAATTTTCAGACGGAATATTCGGCTGAGGGCCTATTCCGACTTTCAATCTCGCGAAATTCTTTGTTCCCAAATGTTGAATTATTGATTTAATCCCGTTATGCCCGCCGTCAGAACCGTTTGCACGATACCTGATTTTACCTAAATCTAAAGACAAATCATCATATATTATCAAAATGTCCTCTATATTAATCTTATAATAATCAACAATCGCACGAACAGCCTCTCCCGACAAATTCATAAAAGTTGTCGGTTTTGCAAAAATTACGTCCTCCCCATTAATCTTTAATCGCGTAATCATCGCTTTTAATTTAGAGTCTGATTTAAACGACAAGCCTTCCTTCACTGTCCATCTGTCAAGTACCATAAAACCTGTATTGTGTCTTGTAAACGAATACTTATCCCCGATATTCCCTAAGCCTGTTACTAATTTCATAATTCTTTCCCTTATACTTATTATTTTAACCTAAATAAATATTACCATGGCAGTTTGCCAACATTTCGCTTAACAATTTGATAGAATAGCATTAATTTTATAGTGAATTTAAACAAATATGAGGATAATTATATGAAATCAAAAAATAAACCTATTGTAGAAGAAAAAAGCTCCGAAAAAGTTGCTAAATTTTTAGAAAAAAATGCACTTCACAAAAAAGATTTTGCGGAAATGATAGGGGTTACACTATCTTACGTCTATAACCTCATAGACAACACAATTCCATTTTCAACAAGAAGCACAACCTTAGAAAGAATTGCAACCGTTATGGAAATCGACCCCGAAGGATTCGAAGAATACAAAATTCCGCAAGAACCACACGTGATAGACGAATTCGTTGAATACCTAAAAGATGAAATGAGGCAAAAAAAGATGTCCGTCATAAACTTTCTAAAATCTTTTCCACGAAAAAAACGTCTTGAAATCGTCGATATTTTGAGAGGAAGCCTTCCTATCCCGATAGATTATAAAGAACTCACCATGATTGCTCAAGTGCTTGAACTTGACAAAGACGAACTGTATTCAATGTGGGAACGGCGAATGAAACAGGTTCTTGAAACCAACGGAATGAACATATATTCAAACGCAGCCCTAGTCAACGCAATGTTTGACTGTGCAAAACGATTTATACATCTCCAATAAATTATGGATGCAACCACTGCAAAACCATGCCTGCAAACATACTTACACAAAGCAAAATCAAAATGATTTTTGCAGTATCTTTGGCAGAAGAATTTTTCTTCAACAAAATAATCAAACCTAATCCTGCACCCGTAGACAGCCCAGCAATTACCGAACCGAAGCTGATTGCATGCTCAACATACAGCATCGTAATAAGAACGGACACCGCACAATTCGGAATAAGTCCTATTATCGCAGAAAGTATCGGTTGCAAAGGTGAATTATACAAAAATACCTGTTGCAAATGTCCTTCGGATAACATCAAAATCCAATTAAGAACAATCGACACAGCAAGAATAAACGCAAAAATACTCAAAGTGTGCTTTAGCGGGTGTAAAATGAGAGTACGTTTTTTAAACCTATCATTAGAAATTTCATGGTGACAACAACCGTGTTCTTCAATCTCAACATACGAATTCTCAATCGGTTCTTGCTTAAACGGCTTGCAAATAAAATCTACCGAATAACCCGTCACAATAGCCAGTAAAAATTTCACCCCCAATATCGGCAAAATTGAGGGCAACATTTCAGGATGAGCAAGCAAAACCGGAATTGCCTCATCAGAAGTTGAAATATACACCGCAATTAATGTTCCGCAAGTAATTAAATTCTTAATATAAAGAGTACTTGCAATAACTGAAAACCCGCATTGTGGCACAAGTGCCGTCAATGCCCCCAAAAACGGCCCTGCAAGTTTTGCCTCTTGCGGAACATGACGTAAATTATGCGAAAAATAAAGTTCTACAAGCTCAATCAAGAAAAAGATAACAAACAAAAACGGTACAAGATTAACACTGTCGATAATCGCATCCTTCAAAAAATCCGCTATAGGAAGCATTTCAATATATTTGTCAGACCAACCTAAAATCAAAGAGTTAAAACTATTAATATTTTTAACCAGCTCTATAAACATAAAACCTCACAAAACTATAATAACACGAAAATGGAAAAATTTTAATTTTTAACACATGAAAAAGAAGTGCGTTACTTTTAATTATTTTTTTTTATTAATTTTGTCCGATCAGTCAATATTAATGTCACATTGGGGTGAGAAGCGACGTGAGGGTTGCATTATAGTAGCATGCTTATCGTCCTATCCCTTCTTACTCAACCTGCTTAGCTGGATGAATTTTTTTGCATCATTAATCGGGATTGCGAAGCCGATACCGATATTTGAGATGTTGTTGTCAGGATTGTAGATTGATTGGTTTATCCCGATGACTTCACCTGATGAATTAAGCAATGGCCCGCCCGAGCAACCGGGGTTTATTGCTGCGTCTGTTTGGATTTTGTTTTTTGTATGGTCTATTCGAGAAATTATTCCTTGGGTCAATGTTCCCGAAAACCCGAACGGATTGCCGATTGCAAGAACTTTTTGCCCGACTTTACAGGTCGAAGAATCCCCGAATTTTATCGTTTGCAGAGGCTTTTTTGGCGAAATTTTTATAAGTGCCAAATCTTTATTTTTACCCATTTTTGAAACGATTTCTGCCTTGTAGACCTGTCCGTTGTGGGTTGTGACCTCGATATCGTGACCGCCGTCGATTACGTGTGAGCCTGTCAAAATTAGCCCGTCAGAGCTCACAATACAGCCCGTTCCCGCAGAAACGCCGTTGTCGATTTGTGCCTCTATCGCAACGATTGCGGGATTTATCGTTTCATAAACCGTAATATTAATTTGTTCGTCCCTGTCGTAATTTACGCTTATCGCAGGTGTTGCAAAAGCGAGGCATGAAGTGACTATTAACGGTATTACAAGTGTTTTTCTCCAATTCATAAAAATTTCCTTTATACTACTATTATTGGGTTTTTGTCATTTATTTCATTCGTTAGGTATAAAAATACGGGGTTAGTTATTGAAATTATTAAAATTTTAATGTATAATGCAGGAAACAAAAAGTTTTTACATAATCAAAAGGAGAACGAAATGAGCAGAATTGAATCATTCAAAAAGGACTTAGAAGCAAAAAAAGCTGTCAAAATTATCGCAGGTATTGATAATTTTGATATCGAAAATATTAAGAAAGTAGTTAAATCTGCTGAAATGGCAGGTGCAAGTGCAGTTGATATCTGTGCTGACGCTGAAATCGTTAAAGAAATCAGATCAATGACAGAACTTCCTTTGTTCGTATCTTCAATTATTCCTGAAGAACTTGCAAGAGCCGTTGAACTCGGTGCTGACGCTATCGAACTCGGAAACTTCGACGTATTGTACAAAAACGGTACATCTTTCTCAAAAGATGAAGTTCTTGCACTTGTAAAAAGAACTATCAACCTTGTTGGCGAAGACGTATTCTTCTCAGTTACAATCCCAGGGGAAATTTCAATCGCAGATCAAATCGAAATGGCTAGAGAATTGGAAACTATGCACGTTGACTTAATTCAAACAGAAGGTCACTTCTCAAAAGAACAAGCTGACGGCGTTCGTGGTTTGATGGAAAGAGCAGAATTGACACTTTCAAATACCGTAGAACTTTCAAGAAACGTTGAAATGCCTATTATGACAGCAACAGGTATCAACCCTACAACAGCACCTTTCGCATTCGCAGCAGGTGCAAGTGCAATCGGTTGCGGTTCTTGCATCAACAAAATGACATCAGACTTGTCAATGGTTGCAACTGCAAAACAACTTGTTGAAATTGCTAACAGAAATGCAGAAAAAATCGCTGCTTTGGTTTAGTAAATAAACTTATATGAAGAAGGTTCACGGTGAAGGTCGTGAACCTTTTTTGTTTTTGTAGTATAATTTAGGAATGGGAAACCTCAAAATATACTTAAAACAATCCGCAACTTATAAGATATACAGAACTTGTGTCCGAAATCTCGTGGATTTTATGGATACTCTAGGCAGTATTATTATTTACGGGTTTGCAACTTTGCGGTATATTTTGACTTTTAGGGTTCATCGCAAAGAATTGATTGAACAGTGTGCAAGGTTCGGGATAAGCTCGCTTCCGATTACGCTTTCGATTGTCAGTATGACTTCAATTATTGTTGCCTCTCAAGTCGCTCCGGAAATGGTTAAGCAGGGAGGCGGAAACTTTGTCGGCTTGCTGATTACCATGCTTATTGTTCGTGAAGTCGGGGCTATTATGTCGGGCTTTGCGATAATTTCGATGATTGGTTCTTCTCTTGCGTCAGAACTTGCGACAATGAGAGTTACAGAGCAGATTGATGCTATTCAGGTTTTGAAGGTCGACCCTATCAGGTATTTGTTTGTTCCGAGAATTCTGTCGGGCTTGATAATGATGCCGCTTGTGGTTGTGGTGGCGTCAGTTATCGGTGTGCTTGCAGGTGCTGTAACGACTGATTTGACAACGGATTTGGGCTATCGTGCATATTTTGATTCGGTGTGGTTCGGTATTTATATGAAAGATTTGACGGTTTGTATTTTAAAAGCAGTTTGTTTTGGCGGAACTATCGCACTTATCAGTTGTTCTTGCGGTTACACGGCATCTGGCGGTGCTAAAGGTGTCGGGCTTGCGACGACAAAGGCTGTTGTTTGGTCAATAGTTGCAATGGTAATTTGGGATATGCTTTTTGCTATTGCGTTTTTCTTTTAATTATAAGGATAAGTTTATGAGTATTGAAGTTAAAAATCTTGTGAAAATATATGATGATAAAAGGGTTATCGACAATGTTTCGTTTAATGTCGAGAACGGGGAAACGCTGGCTATTGTAGGGTTTAGCGGTTCGGGTAAAAGCACGATTTTAAAGATGATTTGTGGACTTACCGAAAAAGACGGTGGTGAAATTATCACGTCAAAAGGTGATATCGCAATGGTTTTTCAATACTCGGCACTGTTTGATTCCCTGAATGTTGCGGACAATATTTCGTTTGCACTTAGAGAACGTAAGGAGTTACGTAACAAATACAGTGAAAAGGAATTGCGTGAAATCGTTTCAAAGAAATTGGAACTTGTCGGCTTAAAAGGGATTGAATACAAATTTCCGTCTGAGCTTTCGGGCGGTATGCAGAAACGTGTAAGCTTTGCTCGTGCAATAGTAACAGAACCTAATACGATTTTGTATGATGAACCGACTGCAGGGCTTGACCCGATTTCATCTACCCTGATTGAGGATTATATTGTACGACTGAAAGAAGAAACTAACGCTGCCTCAATCGTCGTAACCCACCAGATGTCAACGATTACAAGAACCGCTAACAAAGTTATAATGCTTTACGGCGGAAGAATAGTGTTTAACGGAACTCCGGAGGAAATGCTTCGTCAAGACAACCCGTACACAAAACAGTTTGTCACGGCATCTCTCGATGGCCCGATGAAAATGATTGCTTAAAGATAAGAATATAAGGAAGGATAAAATTATGTTTACAGAAGAAGACTTTGTAAAGAAATTGTTTAACAAAGATGTAATGACTTTGGATACATATATTATGTTCAGATTGAAGGAAAAAACTGAACAGCTGAGAGAAGAACTTGTTGCGAGAAATCGAGCTCCGATTTCGTTATCTATGGGTGCTCCAACATCAATTCCGCCTAAAAAACTGATTGACGGTTTGAAAAAAATTTTGGATGAAGGCAGTTCAATTCATGCATACTCTATCCCGAAAGGGGAAGCATATTTTAGAAAAGCTGTTGCTCAACGAATGAAAAATCGTTTTGGTGTTGAACTTAATCCAGATACGGAAATTTTTTCTCTTTTGGGCTCAAAAGAAGGTATTGCAAACCTTTTGAGATTTATGATTACTCAACAGGAGGACGAGAAGGAAAAAGATATTATTTTAGTTCCGGATCCTTGTTATGCTTCTTATTGGCAATTTATAAAATGTTCGGGCGGTTACGGCTTCCCTGTTCCGTTGACAAAAGAAAATAACTACATGCCTGATTTGGACAAGGTTTGGGAGAATTTAATCAACAAAGGCTTTAATCCGAACAAAGTGAAGGCTTTGTTGATGAACTACCCTAACAATCCGCTCGGATACGGGGCAACTCGTGAATATGTAAAATCTGTAATCGATTTTTGTAAAAAGCACGAAATTTTGTTGATTTCGGATGCTGCATATTGCGATTTGTATTTTGATGAAAAAGAAAAACCGTTCAGTATTTTTGAATTTGAAGGGGCAAAAGATATCGGCGTTGAATTTTACAGCCTTTCAAAACCTTATGCAATTACAGGTTGGAGATTAGGTTGGATCTGTGGAAATAGCGGTGTAGTTCAGCGTTTCGGCAAAGGTAAATCAACTCTCGACAACGGTATTTTCAAGGCACTTCAAAAAGCGTGTGCAGAATATATTAATACTGAGGATGCCGAAGAATATATCAAACAGGGCAATCTTAACTATAAGCATAAACAAGAAATAATGGTAAAAGGGTTTAAGGAGCTTGGTTGGCACATTGATGAAAGCTCAGTTCCGCACACAACTTTCTATCTTTGGTTGCCAATTCCAAGAAAATATACGTCTGCATTTGAATTTTGTGAAGATGTTCTTGAAAAATCGGGCGTAGTTCTTGTTCCGGGGAATGCTTTCGGAAAGCATGGCGAAGGTTGGTTCAGATTGTCTTATGTAGCAACAGATGAACAGTTACAAGAAGTAATAGACCGTTTTAAAGCCGACGGGTTTACATATTAAAAAAATTTAGGTGGGGAAAGCGATTGCTTTCCCCACCATTTAACTTATTTAAACATGGACTTGAATAAGGGTTAACTTACCCCTCATCTTTATGTTTTCTGAATACTAAATCATAGCCCATTGTTTCAGCTAACTTTTTTGCCTCT
>ONYB01000154.1 GCA_900321895.1 uncultured Brachyspira sp. | reverse complement strand
ATTAAAATTAAATACACAATAAATTTACCCTACCATATCCACCAATCCTGTTGAGAGTTGTAGGACAGGATAATCTACACGATGAGTTCCCAGAACTAGAGTGGGAAAATGCGTAGCGTCCCCACCATTTAAGGCTCTTCACGCATCGCATCCCCGCCGAATTTTAAAAGCATTTCGTTTGCCAGAACCCACGCAACTCGAGCCTCTGCAACTACAGCACAAGCCTCGACGGCACAGGTGTCTGAACGCTCAAAATGTGCCTCTGTTTCCTCCATTGTCGCTAAATCTATTGTGTGGAGTGGTTTTTGCATTGTCGGTATCGGTTTCATTGTTGCAGAAATTACAAGGTCTTCCCCGTTCGTCATTCCGCCTTCTAATCCGCCTGCATTGTTGGTTTTGTGGACGATTTTGCCATTTTCCAAAAACATTTCGTCGTGATATTCACTCCCCTTCATTTTGTAAGCGTGGTGATTACCTATTGCAACAGTTTTTACCGCAGGAATGCTCATCACGGCTTGTGCAAGCCTGCCGTCAAGCCTTCTGTCCCAATGAACGTACGAGCCCAAACCTATCGGAAGATTTTTGTATGTAACCTCGATTTTTCCGCCGAGCGAATTGCCCTCCGCTTTGGCGTTGTCGATTTCTGTGTGAAACTCTTCTTCTGTCTTTCCGCTGCCGATTTGCAAAATTTTTGAACTCCACTCAATTCCAAATTGCTTCAAAAACAACTTTGCAACAGCCCCGACGGCAACCTCTGCCGCAGTCTGTCTTGCACTTGAGCGTTCAAGAATGTTTCGCAAATCTTTTTGGTGATATTTGATACTTCCGGCATAATCCGCATGCCCCGGACGGCAGGTAGTAAAAGCCTTTTCGTCGGTTTCATCTTCCGGATTTGTGCTCATAATTTTTTGCCAATTTTCAAAATCTTTGTTTTTTATCATAAGGGTAATCGGTGAGCCGATAGTCTTGCCAAACCTAACACCCGAGAGTATTTCAACCGTGTCGCTTTCGATTTTCATGCGACCGCCTCTGCCGTAACCGCCTTGACGTTTTTTTAGTTCGGAATTTATGAAATCAACGTCGATTTCCAAATTTGCAGGTAAGCCCTCAATTATTGCGGTGAGACATTTTCCGTGACTTTCACCCGAGGTTAAAAATCTGAATTTTTCCATAAATTTCCTTTCGTAAAAACTAAAATTCCAACTTTTGCTCCAACAAGTTGAAAATGTAATCCAATCTTTCTTTGTCGTGTTTGTACCACCAACCGACTAACACCTCAAACGCAGTTGCGGGACGGTATTCGGCTTGAATTTGCCGTCTGCCGATTGGAATTGACAGATTTCTGCCACGACGTGCAAGCTCTTTTTCGTCGTCCGTCAAATATTCTTCTAAAAAGTGCAAAAGTTCAGCTTGAAACCCTGCTTTTACCTTGTCAGTCGTAATTTTGTGAAGTTTTTTAGCGTTGTCGGTAATTTTTACGGTTTTTTCTCTGATAAAAATTTCCCAAACCGCATCGCCGAGGTACGCATAATTTTTTAAACACATTTCTTCCATAATTGGAATTTAGCATAAAATCGGGGCAAATGGCAAGTGCGGAATTTTTTCGACACAAATTGCTCCACTTTTGGACTTCGTGATATAATTTTTTTATGAAATATATTTTGATTTTATTGGTAACTTTGTTGGTTTATTCGGTTTTTATTGAACCGAACATTTTGACTGTCAAAAAACTTGAATTGAAAGACGAGGGTTTAAAGGGGCTGAAAGTCGTTTATGCGACGGATTTTCACGTAAAGCCTTATGAAGAATTTCGTCTAAAGCGAATTGTAAAAAAAATTAATGAGCAAAACCCTGACATAATCTTGCTTGGCGGTGATTATGTGAACGGTCACACAAAAGGGTTTAGCCTGAAAAACTCGACTATTGCAGAAGACCTTTCAAAATTGCACTCAAAATACGGAACTGTTGCTGTAATGGGAAACCACGACGGCTGGCAGGGTAAAAAGGATATTATTGAGGCGTTTGAGTCGAACGGTATAACCGTTTTGGAAAACGAACATAAGGATTTCGGCAAATTTGTTATTGCGGGTGTAGAGGATTTACAGACTGCGACACCTGATGTTCAGAAGGCACTTGCAAATGTTGACGACAAAAAACCTGTGATCCTGTTGACCCACAACCCTGATATTATTAAGAGTGTGCCCAAAAAGGTTAATTTAACTCTTGCGGGACATCTTCACGGCGGGCAGGTAGTTTTGGGCAAACCGCTGATTGTACCGTCAAAATATGGCACAAAATACGCATACAATTATTTTGGTGTAGAAAAGTTGTTTGTATCAAGAGGGCTTGGCACAAGCATTTTGCCTGTACGTTTCAACGCACTCCCCGAAATCGTTGTGGTTGAGTTTGAGTAGAGTTGGCAGTTTTGTAATCGGGTGTTAGAATGTTGGTATCGGTGGAATTATGGCGAAGACTTTAGAAGAATTAGTTGCTGAAATTAAAGATAGACTTGATATCGTGGAGGTCGTTTCCGAACAGGTTATTCTGAAGAAGAATGGCAATCACTACTGGGGTTTGTGCCCTTTTCACAAGGAAAAAACTCCGTCCTTCTCTGTTAATCCGAAACTTGGTATTTACAAGTGTTTCGGTTGCGGGGCTGGTGGTGACGCTCTTTCGTTTATTATGAACACCAAAGGCATTGAGTTTATGGATTTAATCAAGGAGTTGGCAGCGAAGTTTAACCTTGAAATGCCTGATAATTTCCACGAGTCCGAAACCTCAAAAAATTTACGAGAAGAGATGATGGCTGCGTGCCAAAAGGCTGCCGAGTATTACAATGACGCTTTGTTGAACAAGCAGTCAAATGAGGCGGACAATGCCCTTGATTATCTGAAAGGCAGAAGTATTTCACGTGAAATTATTAAAAAATTCAGCCTTGGAATTGCTCCAAAAGCCTATACGGCACTTTATGATATTTTGAAACGTGATTTTTCTGATGAAGTTTTAGAAAAAGCCGGTTTGATTTTGGAAAGCAAAAGAGGTTATATTGATCGTTTTCGTAATCGTGTAATTATCCCTATTCAAAACGAATTAGGTGAATATGTAGCATTTGGGGCAAGAGCTTTGGAAAAAGAACAGTCGCCAAAGTATTTAAACTCTGCGGATTCGTTGATTTATAACAAAAGTAAGTTGCTGTACGGGCTTTATACGGCTCGTGACGCTATTAAGGCGGAGGATGGCGTAATCTTAATGGAAGGTTATTTTGACGTAATTTCCGCACAGGCTCACGGAATTGAGAATGCCGTTGCGTCTTGCGGTACAGCATTGACACCTGACCATGTCAAGTTGCTTTCCAGATACACTAAGTCAAGACGAATTTATTTGTCGTTCGATACTGATTCTGCGGGACAAAAAGCTACGGGCAGAGGGGCTGCTATTATTCGTGAAGCGTTTGAAGGTTTAGGCGACATCAAACAGTTTGACGAAAGCTATCTTGCAGCGAGTGACGACAAGTATTCTTGCGAAATCAGGGTTATTGCACCGCCGGAGGGCAAAGATCCTGACGAATTTATCAGAACCGTTGGGGCAGACACCTTTAAAGATATTGTAAAACATGCTCCGCTTTTGATTGATTATCAGATAAATAAGTTTTTGCAAGAAAAAAACAAATACAAAACTCCACAAGAAAAAACTCGCTATATAAAAAGCTTTATACCTGTTTTGACAGAGATAAATAATGCGATTGTTCGCTCCGAATATGTCAAAATGGTTGCGGATGCAATCGGGATTAACGAGGAGGCACTTGAGAGTGAAATCCAAAAAATCAAGCAGGGCAATGCTTTTCAGCAAAATACAGAACAAGATATTAAAAAAATTGTAACAAAACAGTTAACAATTTCCGAAAAAGTGCAAAAAAATTTGTTGAGTGTTTTTTTTGTACCTGACAGTCATTTTACATTTGCCCAAATAAATGAAATGATTGACAGTTCGTACTTTTCAGATGAAACGTTAATAAATGTAAAATCTACGATTGACAAATTAATTTGTACCGTAAATAATGTAAAGGAATTAATTGAACAGTTGTACACGGAATATATCGAAAAGCCTGAAATGCAGAAGGTTTTGACAGACTTGATAAATATTTCCGAAACGTTCACCAACCTCAAGCCCGAAGACTTTGAGTGTGCAATTCAAGAGAATATCGCACGAATTAAAAGATGTCGGTGGGAAGAAGAAAAAGAAAAAATACGAAAATTATATAAAAATGCAGATGAAGACGAAACAGAAGCCCTAAAACTTCAAATGCAACTTAGAGATAAGATAAATAATAAATATAAACTGGAGAAAATGAATGACTAAAAAAAGACAACCCGGTTCCTCAATAGTGAATGTTCTTGATGACGAGAACTTAGACTTAAATGATATTAATGAGGATGGTTCAATTAACGGTGAAGCTGATAGCGTAAACTACATGAACATGGACATCAGCACTGATAATATCGAAGATATTGTTACTGAAAAAATTGACCGTAAAATGAATATTGACGACATTTATATGATGAATTCTCATGAAGAAGGAAATCAAAACGATGTTGAAGTTCCAAAAGGAATTGCGGTGGATGATCCGGTTAGACTTTATTTGAGAGAAATTGGAAGAATTAAACTTCTTTCTGCAAACGAAGAAATCGAATTGGCACGCAAAATTCTTGAAGGCGGTACTCCGGGGGCTATTGCCAAGAGAAAATTAGTTCAGGCAAACCTTCGTTTGGTAGTAAGTATTGCTAAAAAATACGTCGGACGTGGCATGTTGTTCCTCGACCTTATTCAAGAAGGTAACTTGGGCTTAATCCGTGCCGCAGAAAAGTTCGATCACGAAAGAGGTTTCAAATTCTCAACTTACGCAACATGGTGGATTAGACAAGCAATCACAAGAGCTATCGCAGATCAGGCTCGTACAATTCGTATCCCTGTTCACATGGTTGAAACAATCAACAAACTTAAAAAAGTTACAAGACGTTTGGCACAAGAACTTTCTAGAAAACCAACCGAGGATGAATTGGCAATCGAAATGAACGTTTCTATCCCGAAACTTAGAGAAATCATTAAAATCGCACAAGAACCTTTGTCATTGGAAACACCAATCGGTAAGGAAGAAGATTCAAGACTCGGTGACTTTATTGAAGATAAAGAAGCGGATGCACCAATCAAAACGGTTGCTTCAGAACTTTTAAGAGAAGATTTGGCAGAAGTTCTTTGCACACTATCTCCTCGAGAAAGAGATGTTTTGAGATTACGTTTCGGCATGGATGACGGCCGCCAAAGAACATTGGAAGAAGTCGGTCAACTATTCGGAGTTACTCGTGAACGTATCAGACAGATTGAAGCAAAAGCGTTGAGAAAACTTCGCCACCCGAACAGAAGCAAACGCTTGAGAGAATATGTAGAATCATAAATAAAAAAGCTCCTTCATAGGAGCTTTTTTTTATTTAACACTTTTGTGGAAACACACAAAACGCCGCACAGCTTTCTGCCGTGCGACGTTCTCAAATCTATATATTCAAAAAATTAGTTTTCATTTTCTGCTAATTTGTTGAAGCATTCTCTGCAATAGACTTCTTTGTCCGGTGACGGTTTGAACGGAACTTGAGTTTGTGCTCCGCATTTTGCACATACAGCATCGTACATTTTTCTGTGTCTTCTGTTGTTCATTCTGCGTTTTTTACGGCATTCCGGACATCTCTTTGGCTTGTTAACAAGTCCTTTTTCTGCATAGAATTCTTGTTCGCCGACTGTGAAGGTAAATTCTGCACCGCAGTCTTCACATACTAATTTTTCATCTTCGTACATTTTGTTTCTCCAATTTGGTAGGTACTATTAAGGATTTTTGCTCCTTATCAGCTAATTATACTCTATAACTCGAAATTATGCAAGCCTTTTCGCTGAAAATCGTTTATATGACTGATTTAAAGTAATAATTGGGTTGCGAAAATTATTCTGTGACTGTCTTGAGTTGCTTGGTTTTGGCAAAAAACATAGTTTAATATGAGCCTCAATGCCTGACCTTTGATGAAGTAATTTATGCCTGCCGTGTATTCTTGACGATTGTTGTGGTCTGTATCTCTATTCGGATCAAAAAAGTCGTATCTTGCAATGACTTGCAACTGCGGAACGATTTTGTAGCCGATAGTGCCGTTAAAGCCCATTGCTTTGTTTGTACTGACCGCTGAGCCGTTGTAGCCGTCTGCAATACCGTATTCAAAGTTTGTCCAAAGTTTTTTGTATTTGTATGCAACGTACAAACTGCCGACTGTGTAGTTTGTGACGTTTTTACCTGCGTTTAAGCCACCGCCAATAATCAGTCTGCCGTATTTGCCGTCGGTTTTGCCGAGCGGTTTGAAGTCTACCCAGCCCGTAAATTCTGTCCCCGGAAACCAATCTCTGAAAAATCTGTCCGAACTGTTTAGGGCAAAGTTGTAGTCCAAAAGCGAGTAGTTCCCGATTAATCTGACACCTAATGCCCTTGTAGAGCCGAAATTCCTTGCGATTTGCGAACGGGTTACAAACGGCAAAATATATGAGCTTGAGCCGCCTTCTTTGCCGACTTGATTTCTTGAGTAGCCGAGAACAATTTTGTGGTGCGGAATATTGCTGTTTACTAAATATGCATCTGCCACAAAGTTCTGCATATAGGTTAATCCGTCTTTTGGTCTTGGGTTGAATAAAACTTTAAAGTCTGTTTTGGTGTTGCGGAATTTCCCGACTGCACCGATTTGCCCAAAACCGTAGTCATAACCGAAATAATTATCATTTTTTTGCCAAGCTGTTGATATGGCTCCTTGGTATGCTCCAAAAAATTGAACTTTGCTAATCGCTCCTTTTTGGGTGTGAAAAGTCAGTTGATCTTTTAATAAATAAGACGGAATATCTGTTCTGACTATTTTTTTTCTTAAAATTTTACCGAGAAGGGTGTCCTCATCTATTTGGTTATCTTTGTTTTTGTCTAAAAATCTGTCTATATTGAAATTTTCAAAAAACGTGTATTCTGATTCTACATTGTTTTCGAGTTCAAAAATGGTTTCATCTCTTTTTGATTTATTAAATATTTTTGTAGAAGTTTCGTCAATTTCAGTGTTGTTTTCCGGAAGCTCGTCCTCAATTTCTTGTAATTCGTTATCTTCTTCATGGACAACAGGATTTTTCATGTCGTTTGCTCCGAGTTGAAGATAAATTACATCATCCCGATATCCGTTCGCAACCGCTAAAAGATTCTCCGCTGTTAGTGCAGATTGCGGTTTTATCAAACAGCACAGTATTAAAAATATCAGTATTTTTATTTTCATAAATATTCATTAATTATATAATAAAAAAACTTGCAAATCATGATTTTTTTATTGTATATTTTTATTATGACAAATGTAACAAAAAATAGCAAATCAGTAAAGGTAAAAGCCCCAATAGTCGAAGCATTAAAACAAGCGTACGAACACCCTACGTACCAGTTTCATATTCCGGGACATACTAAGGGTACCGGAACATTGCCGGAATTTAAAAAATTAATAGGCAGAAAAGCCTTGAGCGTAGATACAACCGATGAGTTTGATAATCTTGGAACTTTACATCCGGCAACCGGCCCGATTAAAGAGGCTCAAGAACTTGCCGCAAAAGCTTTTGGAGCAAAGAAAACATTTTTTCTTTTGAATGGTTCGACGGCAGGAAACCTTGCACTTGCAATGGCTTTGACTAAAAAAGGTCAAAAGATTTTGACTAATAGAAATTGTCACCGTTCGGTTTTGACAGGCATGATTATATCAGGTGCGGAACCGCTTTGGCTTATCCCAAAAAGGTTTGAAGATTGGGGTATTTGGGGAAATGTCACTCCTGAAAGTGTTGAAGAAATGCTTGAAACTCACGATGATGTTTCTATGGTTTGGATTACTAACCCTACTTATGAAGGGGTTGTGTCTGATATAAAATCGATTTCTGCTATTTGTAAAAGATTTGGTGTTCCGCTTATTGTGGACGAGGCTCATGCTTGTTTATGGAACTTTAACAAACATTTACCGACTCCGGCTCTCCAACTCGGTGCGGATGCTGTTGTGCATTCACTTCACAAAACTGGCGGAAGTATGAGTCAAAGCTCAATGCTTCATATCGCAGAAAATTCTTTAATTGATGCGGATGCTGTTGAAAAAGCTTTAAAACTTCTTCATACAACAAGTCCTTCTTTAATGCTTTTGGCAAGTCTTGATTCGGCTCGTGCAAATTTAGAAAGCCAAAGAGGACAAAAAATGCTTCAACGTGCGATTAACAATGCAAAATATCTTCGCCGTGAAATCGAACAAATGGAACATATCCATGATTTGAAGCCTGATTTTGGGTATATGACGGATGTTACAAAAGTGTTTATCAGGGCTGACGGACTTTCGGGCAAACGTCTTGAGTCGATTTTGGAAATCGATTTTAATATTGAGGTTGAAAGTGCCTCGGACGCAGGTCTTTTGTTGCTTTCAAATATAGGTAACACAAGGGCGGATATGGAATATTTGGTGAAATGTTTGAAAAAAATCGACAAAACTTCTTATTCGGATATTTGTTATCTTGAAAATAGAAAACACATGCCAATGTTGACGCCGATTATCAAAATGAGCCTTCGTGACGCTTTTTATTCTGAAAAAGAAACAATTCCGAAAGATTTGGCAATCGGTAGAGTTTCCGCAGAAGTTATCGCAGAATGTCCTCCGGGGATTGCGGTTCTTCTCCCTGGGGAATTGATTACGAAAGAACATTTGCCGTATTTGACGGATTATGATTTTATTGAAGTAATTAAATAAAAAATTATTCTTCCCATTTTTTGGCATCAAATTTCAAATCTTTAACATAAATTTTTAAAGATTCCAAATATGGTTTGAACTTAATCAAGAGTTGCATTTTTTTTAACATTAATTCCTGTGCCACAATAGAATTCTGGCATGCGATGACCATAACCCCTCCGCCCAACATCGAATAAGGTCGTGACTTCTCGGCAAATTTTGTTCCGGCAACTTTCGCCCAAAACTTGTAAAGATTTGAACGAGTCATTGCTCGCTTAAATTCTTTTTCTTCAAGTAATTTTGAGATTATTTCATCAGTGCCTACAAAATCTGTGTATAGTATTTTTTTCAAATTTTGCACTCCCCGTTATTTGTGCTATCATAGAAAAATGGACTACAGTCAATTAAATGATATCATAAAGTCGGGCAAAAATATATTAATTGTTACTCACATAAATCCGGACGGTGATACTTTGGGTTCTATGTGCGGGTTGTATTCTGCTATTTGGGATAATTTTAAGAAAAAAGCAGATATGCTTGTTGTTTCACATGTGCCCGCGGTGTATAAGTTTTTGCCTTTTGTAAAGCAGGCAAAATCTCTTGATGAATATGACAAATCCCGTGAATATAATGTCGTGATTAATGTGGATGTGGCAGCTTATGACAGGATGTCTACAGCGACCGAACTTTTTGACCGTGCGGGTTGTAGCGTGAATATCGACCACCACAAAACGAATAACAATTACGCAAAATTGAACTATGTTGACTCCGACGCAAGTTCTACGGGCGAATTTTTGTTCTATATAATGAAATCTCTCGGTTGGAAAATTTCTGAAGATACCGCAACTTGTCTTTACACAGCATTGCTTACAGACACAGGCTCTTTCAGATTTGATAATACAACCGCAAAAACTTTTGCGGCAGCATCAGAACTCGTTGCATTCGGTGCAAAACCTTCTGAAATATACAAAAATGTTTATGAAAATGATACAAAAGGTTTAGTGCTTTTTCAGGCTAATGCTATTAAAAATGCGGTTTTTGAATGTGATAACAAAATAGTTTACACAACTGTCTACAAAAAAGATATCGAAAGATTTAAAGCAGGTGACGATTGCACGGAAGGTTTGTGTGAAAAATTGCGGGCAATATCTACAACAGAAGCTGCTTTTATCGTAAAAGAAATAAATTCAAATATGTCAAAAGTTTCAATGCGTAGCAAACATATTGACGTTGCGGAAATTTGTTCAAAATTCAGTGGTGGCGGACATAAATTTGCCGCAGGTTGTGTTATAAAATCGTCCGTAAAAGAAGCAATCAGAAAAGTGTTGGAAGAAGTTAAAAAGCAAGATTTATGATCAGGAAAAGAAAAATCAAAGAAAAGTTAATAAAACTTTATCGGGTGATAAAAAGGTTCGTAATCTCCGTCATAGAAAACGATTTTTACGGAATGGCTTCCGAAATGGGATTTATGATGGTTATCGGAATTTTTCCGTTCATGCTCTTTTTGACAGCCGTTTTCGGTTGGATGGGCAATAAATCCCTTATGACACCTGTTTTGATGTTTCTTTCTAACATTATGCCTGAACAGGCAATGGCACTTATTAAAACGGTTTTGAACGAAGCTATGATATTTTCACACGGAAAATTAATGGCAATAACCGGTATTTGTGTTACTATTTTTCTTTCTTCCAACGCAATGGCGGTCGTTTTGAAAGGGCTTAACAGAGCTTACAAAGTCGAAGAAACTCGAAATTTTTTATACACAAGAACCTTGTCATTAATAATGGTTTTTGTTGATACAATGGTATTGTTTTTGACAATAAACCTTATAGTATTCGGAAAATTAATAGTCAATTTTTTTGTAATGCATTTTCACATGTCAAAAGTTGTCGCAATAACTCTTTTGACTCTTCGTTGGCCGATAGCTTTTGCAGCCTTGTATTTAATGGCATTTTTAAGTTATTATATTTTACCGGATTTGAGAGGAAACGACAAATTTAAACGTCAAAGTGCACTTCCTGGGACATTCTTTTTCTGTATATTCTGGCTTGTCGGCTCGTGGGGATTTTCGATTTACGTCAACAACCTCAAAACTTACAATATGGTTTACGGTACAATCGGAGCGTTTGCAGTTTTGATGATGTGGATGTATTATACGTCAGTTTTGATTTTGGTTGGTGGTGAAATAAATTCTCAAGTTTACAACAAACTTAGCGAAAAAGCTCGTGAAATCCAAGCAGATTTGGACGCTCTAAAAAAACTCAATAAAAAAGAAGATTAGTTGCATTGTTAAATATTGTTACACGAAACAGTTGAAAAATATTGAATAATAGTGTATAATGAAAACACAGAGTGGTAGTTGGTGAGAACTACCGGAAGCTCTTACGAAGGTCAAAACGGTTCTTAGCCCTTGGGTTCGGAGCCGTTTTTTAGTATAAATAAAATCATAAAGATTAATAATAAACTTATATTGAATTTATCCATACCGACCCCCTTTCTAGTCGGGAACTACCCCGAAGATCTACAATCAATGTTGTCGAGTGTGTTCCTTTTCGAAAGAGTTTCTTTTACTCTGTGCTGAACTTAAAAGTTCACAATAATTATAACATAAAAAAGTTATTTATTAAAAATAACGACGTATTTTTTCAAAATTTCATCTTGGAAATATTTCGGTAACTTGTCAAATTCATTGATATCAGTCAAAAACGGGATATTGCTGTTCGTGATAAGTTCTCGTAGTTCGGATAATTTCGCGGTGTTTGAATGAAAATTTTTTACAACCATATCAAGGTCACTTCCCTCGTGTGCGTCACCGTTAACCCTGCTTCCGTAAGCCCAAATTTCCGCATTCGGACAGTATTGTTCAAAAATATCCGTGAGCATCTTCAAATATTGCGGTTTTACAAATAAGTTATCCATTTTTAATGACTTCTTTCAGATGTTTAACGTCGACAATAAAATCGTCAATCAAATTAAGTGTTTCTTCCGCAAAGGCTTGTCCGTAGTCGTGTGCGGTGTTATTTCGATTGTCACGGTATTGCATCCAACGATTAACTTCGGCTTCTGTTAGTATAGAATGTTTTAAAGCGTTTCGGAACAAATCTTTAAACGGTAGTTTGTCAGCTTCTTTTTTACTTGCAAAAAACAGGGTCAAGTGTTTTCTCAAAAGTTTTCCGCTTTGTTCTAATGTCATTTCAAAGCTTTTCACGAGTGAATTTCTGTACATTTCATAATCAATCGAGCCTTCTTCTGCCGATTTAATCATAGAGTAAGATTTTTCGAGTGTTAGAATACAGCGTTCAAGATATTCAGTATTAATCACAAGACCTCCATTCTTATTGGAATTATTTCACAAACAAAATTTTTTATCTACTCACTTGTACTGAGCTGAAAAATCTGTTAATATCGTGTTATGGATGAGTTGGTAGAAAATTTAAAAGAAATCGGTTTGAACAGTTACGAGGCAAAGGTATATCTTTCTTTGCTCAAAAAATATCCTGCGACGGGTTATGAAGTGAGTAAACTTGCAGATATTCCGCAAGCAAGGGCCTATGACACTTTGAAAGCCTTGGAAACGGCACATATTGTTACTTCTTCGAATACAAAACCGGTTACATATACCCCGATAAAACCAAAAGAATTGACGAAAAGATATCGTCGAAAAATCACGTCTACATTAGATTTTTTAGATAAAAAATTACCTAATGTAAAGGATAATTACACAGAGCCGATTTTGAGTGTGTACGGCGATTTGTCGATAAAAGATAAGATAGTAGAGATAATAAAAAGTGCAAAGAAAGAGATATTTATAGAAATTTGGTCGCAGGATTTCAAGTATTTTGAAGCTGATTTGTTCGATGCATATAACCGCGGGTTAGACATAAAAATAGTTGGTTACGACAATTTTAACTGTAATTTTGGTACAGTATTCCGACATTATAACGGGCGAGAGATAGAGCATGTACTAGGTGGGAAAATGATATTTATGACGGCAGACAATCAGGAGGGATTGTTTGGCAAAATTGAGAATAAAAAGCAGGAAATACCAGATGTAGTTTGGACGAAGAACGAGGATATCGTGTTTTTAATAAAGGAATTTATTATACACGACATGTATTTGATAGACATTTCGGAGCAATTTCCGGAGCAGTTGAAATACTTTTATGGAGCAGGCCTAAAACGGTTGAAAGACAAAGTCATCGGCGGTACAGATTTTTATAAAGTGCATTAAGGCTAGGATTAGCTCAAGTCTTGAGATTTGTATGTAATGTAGCCTTCGTAATTGTAGCTTGCGTCAATGCCTTTCAGGTAGACTTCTCGGTTGTTTATTTTGTCAGTGAGTGCATTGCTCAAAAGCACTTTGATTTCTAGGTCTTTGACCGGACTTCTTTCCATTGCAAGCAGATAGTCTTCTTTATCGACTTTTGACCAGTCAACGACTTTGTTCAACTCTTTTTTCAGAATATCATCCAGCCAAATTCTTGTACTTCTGCCATTACCTTCTCGAAAAGGGTGTGCAACATTCATTTCAACATATTTTGAAATAATTTCATCAAATGTTGATTGTGGCATTTTGTCGATATTTTCGAGGGCTTCATTTAGGTAAATCAATGGAGCAAAACGGAAATTTTCTTTTGAGATATTTACTGTTCGGACTTTGCCTGCAATTTCGTAGATATCTTCAAACAAATGTTCATGAATTTTTGCCAAAGTTTTAAATTTTCCTGTCGGCAAATTTTTTAAGATATCATTTTCAAAAAGTTTAAGAGCTTTTTTCTTGCTGATTTTTTCTTCAACATTTGCCAATTCTGAACTTGTGGTAATTCCCAATTTGTTTTCTAAAACCATTAACAGACCCCTTTGAGTAAATTATAACACAGAAATGCGATGCTTATCTAAGTCCATTCAGCGATGTCTAATTTTGAACGTTCCCATTTATTATCATAAGTTCTGGCACTAATATTGCAAAATCTGCAAAACGGAGTCGGTTTTGAGATAAAGTCGAGGATTTCTTGAATATCTTTAATATTTTTCAAAGATAGGTAATCAGATTCTTCAACAGGAAGATTTTTGTTGAAAAATTTATTAAAATATCGTACATAACTGACAACAGGACACATATAGAGTTTTCCTCTAAAAATATTTATATTGGTGCAGTTATTACCTTTTCTACAATTTTCGAAACTTTTTGCAGGGTCTTGTTTTCCGTCAACATCAAGCGGGAAGTACCATTGAGAATTTTCTTTGCTTGGTGCATAGAAGGTGTATTTTATTCCATATTTTTGTGTAAGGTAGCTGATTTTTTGATAGTTAATATCAAGAGGATATTTAGTAATGGAAAGGTGAATGTTTAAGCTTTTTAAAGTTTTCCAGAATAATTCTTTTTGTGTTGGAACTAAAATGCCGTTTGATACTAATCTAATTTCAGAATTTTTAAAATAATATCTTGCGGTTTTGAGTAATTTTAAAACAGACGGGTGCAAAAGTGGTTCGCCACCAAGAATATTGATAGTTTCAACATTTCCTTTTGTAATTTCAGCCATTTTTTTTACATCACGTTTAAAATCAGATATTTTGATAAAACTTTTATCCGCAAGCGGTGAGAAATGCATGCAACTTTTACAATTAAGGTTACAATGTTCTACTATGTGAAATTCAATTAAATCAAGTTTATTATTATGCATTATAAAAAATTACCTATTCTGCTTTCAGCTATTATTCTCTCTTGATAAAAATCAATCTTTTTAATTTGTAACATAATAATGCAAGCAAGTAAAGTAATCCCAGATTTCACAAGCTATATTTCTTAATAAAAGCTATAGATTTTCTTTTTCAAATTCTTTTTTCATCACTTTAACCATTTCATCCGTGCATTTTTGCCAAGAGAATTGTTTGGCTCTTTCAAGTCCTTTTTGTGCGTATTCGTTTCTGATTTCAGGGTTGAAATAGTATTTTTCATAGGCTTGGACGTGTTCTTCTTCGTTATCCCAGTCTATCATTATTCCGGCATCACCTACTACTTCCGGTAAGGATGAATTGTTTGATGTAATTACGGCACAGCCACAGCTCATAGCTTCCAACGGTGGCAAACCGAAGCCTTCGTATTGAGAAGTATAAACAAACCACTCCGCTCCCGAATATAATGGTGCTAAATCCTCATCATCTATATACCCCGCTTTGATAATTTTATCTCGGTATTTGTCAAAATCAGGTACTTCTTTTTCAAGCTTTTCGATAAAACCTTCCCAGCTGCCTCCGCCTAAAATAAATATTAAATCATTAATTTTATGCTTTTCTATGAATTGTATGAATGTTTTTGCTGCTCGAATAAGGTTTTTGCGTGGTTCAAGGGTGCAAAGACTGAATATGTATTTTTTATCTGTCGGTAAATTGTATTTTTCTAAAGAAGCTTTTGTTTTTTCCGGTTCAGGTCTGAACGCCTCACTGCACGCAAGTAGTGTCGTTGTGATGTGTTCGGGATCGATTGTCGGAACATATTTGATGAAATCTCGTTTTGTAGCTTCTGATATCGAAAAATAAAAATCCTCTTTGTTTGTGTCTT
>ONYB01000186.1 GCA_900321895.1 uncultured Brachyspira sp. | reverse complement strand
CAAGCTCCTATAATCATCTTCTTATCTTAATCTATAATACATAAAAATTGCAAAAACATCAAGTAATTTACATGAATGATTTATCAAAATAAAAAAGCCCTCCAAAAGTAACTTCTGGAGGGCTCTGTATTATCTAATAAAAAATTAGAACATCAAACCTGCTTCACGAGCTGCATCAGCAAGAGCTTGAACACGTCCGTGATACAAAAATCCGCCTCTGTCAAATACAACACATTCAATACCTGCTTTTTTTGCTTTTTCAGCGATAGTAGTACCGACAACTTTAGCAGCTTCAATGTTACCACCGTGAGGCAATTTTTCTTTAAGGTCTTTGTCTACAGATGATGCTGATGCGATTGTTACATGGTTTTCGTCATCAATCAACTGAGCGTAGATGTGTTTTGTTGATCTATAAACTGCCAATCTAGGGAATTCCTTAGTACCGGAAATTTTAACTCTGATAGATTGGTGTCTTTTTTGAACTTGAGGTTTTCTGATTTTTCTTTTAATCATTTTGATTTTTCCTTTCTAACCCAAACCTTCTTGATTACCTCAACCAAGGGTTTATGCGGGCTTTTGTAATTACTTAGTTCCCTTTCGGGATTGATAAAGTTAGTTTATCAATAAGATTTTACCTTACTTTTTACCTGCTTTACCGGCTTTACGTCTGATGTGTTCGCCTTCATATCTTACACCCTTTCCTTTGTAAACTTCAGGTGGACGTTTAGATCTGATGAATGCTGCGACATCACCGACTGTTTGCTTGTTAGAACCTTTAACGGTAATCTTTGTGTTAGCTTCAACCGTAATAGTGATACCTTCAGGCGGTTCAACAATTACAGGGTGAGAATAACCCAAAGAAAGATTAAGGTTTTTACCTTCCATAGCTGCACGATAACCAACACCTTGGATTTCCAATTTCTTTTCAAAAGCGTGTTTTACACCGTGAACAGCATTTGCAATCAATGTTCTTGAAAGACCGTGAAGGGAACGAGCCATTCTTGAATCATCAACACGAGTAACTACGATGTGACCGTCTTCAAGTTTGATTGTGATTTCAGGACGAACAGGAACAACTTCTGTTCCGTTAGGGCCTGTAACCGTAATTTGATGTTCTTCAACTTTTACGTCAACTCCTTGCGGAATTTCGATAGGTAATTTACCAATACGTGACATTTTAATTTCTCCTTTTATGGTATTAACTGATATCGCCGATGTAACAAATTCTTTGCCACTACGACAGAGCTTTTCTACCAATTACGCTCAAGTCCATCCTACACAAAAGAAACCCAAATGTCAAAGGGGTTGTTAATAGATGTAAAGAAAAAACGCCCTCGTTGCCGAGAGCGTCTTTTAAACTTTGTTTTCACAAATTAGTAGATGTAGCAAAGAACTTCGCCACCGATATTTTCTTTGCGAGCTTTTCTATCAGTCAACAAACCTTTGCTGGTTGAAATGATTGCAACACCCAAACCGCCCAAAACTTTCGGAAGGTCTTTTGCTTTGCTGTAGTTTCTCAAACCTGGTTTTGAAATTCTTTCCAACTTAGAAATTACAGGTTTGTGTTTTTCGTCGTATTTCAAAGTGATAACCAAAACTTTGAATTTGCCGACTTCTTTAACTTCGTAATTTGTGATGAAACCTTCTGATTTCAACAATTTAGCCAATTCAACCTTCAATTTTGAAGAAGGGATTTCAACAGTTTCGTGTGAAACCATGTTAGCGTTTCTAATTCTGGTAAGCATATCTGCTATAGGATCTGTCATTGACATAAGTTTTCTCCTTAAAATTGCGGACTTGCCAAACGTATATTGGCAGTTTCCAATTATTCTATTACTCGCCACTTATCGAATTAATTTTGCCTGACAACGCAAGCGTCTTTCGACAGTCTGACAAAACGAATTTATCATGAGCAAAATTAATTTGCAAGGTATATTTAAAAAATATTAAGTGAGGTGAATAAGTGACGAAGTCCTATCGCCTGCTGAACTTGTTTCTAAAACATGTCATTCTGAGGCACGAAGTGCCGTAAGAATCGCATTACCGTCACATCTCACGATGATGCGACCCTCACGAGCCCGAGCAAAGGCATGAGCGTAGCGAAAGGTGAGCAAGAATCAACGGAAACGTTGAGTTTTCGTTGTGATTGCGAACGGTGCCGTTTTATGCGAGGGCGAATTGTCGCTTCGCTCCTCAGGGTGACATGAACTTGAAGGATTAAGCAAAAAACAAAAAGCGGACAACATGAAAAATCACATTGTCCGCTAATAAAAGTTAATAAGTGACGAAGTAAATAAGTGTCACCTATGTTCCTATT
>ONYB01000023.1 GCA_900321895.1 uncultured Brachyspira sp. | reverse complement strand
GAGATTGTTTTGATGTTTATCCCGATTGAAGGGTGTTATTCCTTGATGTTTTGCGAAAACTGCAATTTGTGGAATTTTGCGTGGAAAAATAACATCATGCCGGTATCGCCGTCTACTTTACTTGCAGCTTTGAAAATTATTAATGCGTTTTATGTTACTGACAAAAAGAATAAAAATGCGGAGGAAATGGCGAGATTGTGTATCGGTATTCACGACAAATTTGCGTCACTTTTGGAGGAACTCTTGAAAATCCGCACGATTTTGGACACCTCAATCAAAAAACTTGACGGAAAAGGCAATATTTTAGGGCAAATCAAAAAACTAGAACCCCTTTGCGGAAACACGACAAAAGAACTTGTCCAAATTACGCAATTCTCAGACGATGGCGAAAACTAAGCGTTGAGAATTTCTTTTTCTTTTAATGCAGTTGCAATTTCATCAATAATCAGGTTGATTGCCCCAATTCGATTTTCAGCAGTTGTAACAGGTCTGCCTATAACAAGATAATCAACACCCGCCAAAATCGCATCACGAGGAGTGTCTACACGCACCTGATCGTTTACGGACGCCCAAGTCGGACGGGTGGCGGGACATACAACGATAAAATCTTTGTCAGGAATTTGTTCTCTGATACGTTTTGTATCCTCGGCACTTGCAAGAACTCCGTCCAAGCCCGAGTCATAAGCGACTTTTGCCAACTGCAAAACGTAATCCTCCAAACTTCTTTCAACACACAATTCGGTCGTCAAAGTTCTTTGACCAAAGCTCGACAATAGAGTAACCCCGAGAATAACAGGAGGCTTTTTCTCCAATCGTTTACAACAGGCTCTTACGGCTTTTACCGTACCGGTAATCATTTTTGAACCGCCTTGAATGTGAACGTTAAAGAAATGAATATTATTTTTTACAAGGTTGATACTTGCTTTTTGAACGGTATTCGGAATATCGTGGAACTTGCTGTCGTAGTAGCATCTTCCGCCCAATTCTTCAATAAGTCTTACTGCCTCAAAACCGTATGAAACAATCAATGGCAAACTTATTTTGAAATAGCCGACGTAATCCTTCAATTCAAGCACCAATTCTCGAACTTCGTCCAAAGTATCAACATCAAGTGCCAAAATAATTCTATCTTTTGCCGATTCAGGTTTTATCATTTCTTAACTCCACAAGAACATGTACCTGTCCTATTTTAGCATTTTAAAAATTTATTGCAAGTCATCCGTGCTTTTTGAACCTCCTATAAAGTTATGTAAACTTTTCTTCAAAATTCTAAAGTTTTTGAAAAAATATTCCGATATATATTCTGTAAAGGTTAGAATACTATGTTTGATAATTACTACACAAAATACGAAGATGCTAAAATTTTTATAAATTTGCTTAATGCAAAAGAGATTGTGACAGAGTTTGAAAAGAAGGGTAAGCTTACAGCGGAAGAATACGCCTGCCTTTCAAAGGCTTATATCTATACAAACGAAACCCAAAAAGCAATTAATGTTGCAAAAAAAGCGATTAAACTCGACAAAAATTACCCTTACGGCTATATAAGACTTGCCTTTGCTTTGGGCAAAAACGGTGAAAAGTTAAAAGCAAAACAAGCCGTAGAACAAGCAGAAAAAGTTGCGGAAGAGAACTGGTTTTTCGATTCCTTCTTTGTAGCACTTTTCGGTTGGTTAAAAGAAGAAGACAAAAAAGATTTTTATTTGGCAAGACTTATGAATTGCGATTCTACCACCCCTGCATATTATTATGCTGTCGGATTTGCCCTCAGCAGACCGGAAATCGATGAGTGTGACAAGGCTGTTGAATATTTTTTGAAGGCAAAAGATTACAAAAACCAATACGAACTATTTTATAAGTTGATGTTGACTTATGCAGACCTTGAGGACTGCGAGAATTCAATAAAGTATTGTGACAAATTGTTGGAACTTGGTGAAACCCCTGACCTTCTTTACAGAAAAGCAAAACTCTTGATGTATGAAGAAGAGTACGAAAAAGCTGTTCCGTTTTTAAGAAAATATTACAAAACAGGCGAAAATAAAGCCGTCGCCCTCAAAAACCTTGCTGCAATCTTTGCACTGCTTGAGGAGGATGAGAGTGACAAACCGCTGAAATATTTGAAATTTGCAGAAAGAACACTCCCGCCGAGTGAAGATATTTACTCTCTGCTTGCGAAAACTTACGAAAACAGAAAAGAATATGAGAAGGCAATCGCCTACAGCAAAAGAGTTTTAAAACTCGACAACACCGATACTGACGCCTTGAGCAGAATTTCCTACTGTTATTCTCGAATGAAAGAACCTGAACTCGCGGCACTTTACGCTGACAAAGCTCTGTTGCTTGAGCCGAACGAAGCATACGGCTATTACAGAAGAGGCAATATTTATGCGGATATGAACGATTTTCAAGGTGCTGTCGAATGCTATGAAAAAGCAGTTGAGCTTGAGCCGACGGATTCAGACTATTATGCAAATGTTTCTTACGCTTATTCAAAACTCAACAAGCACGAATTGTCCCTTGAATTTGCAAACCGTGGACTTTTGGTAAATAAACAGGACGGTTATTTGAACTTTAGAAAGGCATGGGCACTTCAAGAACTCGGTAAATTTGATGAAGCAATCAAATATTACCAAAGATGTATTGAGGCAAACGAAAACTACGTAGACGGCTACGCAAACATTTCATACTGCTACTCAAAAATGAAAGAGTGGAAAAAATCAATTCTTTATGCAAATAAAGCCATTTTGGTGAACAAAGATTACGCATACGCACACTACAGAAAAGCGTGGGGCTTGCATTTTACGGAACATTTTGAAGAGGCTAAAGAATCTTATGAATACGCACTTAAACTCGATCCGTCAGACACATTCAGCTATGTAGGTTTGGCTGCAACATGTCTGAACCTCGACGATGCAAAAGATGCTCTTTCGGCGGCAAATAGTGCAATTCTGATTAATAGAGATTATGGCGAAGCCTATTACTTTAAAGGTGTTGCTCTCAGTACTCTCGGTAAATCCAAAGAAGCCGAAAAATCCTTTATAAAAGCCAAAGAACTCGGATATGTTAAATAGAAGTGAGGGGTGAAGTGGTCTGTCGGCA
The DNA here is from genome assembly GCA_900321895.1 of uncultured Brachyspira sp. Lineage (GTDB taxonomy): Bacteria > Cyanobacteriota > Vampirovibrionia > Gastranaerophilales > Gastranaerophilaceae > Scatousia. Next base: position 999 of record ONYB01000023.1, on the reverse strand, counting down.
TTCAAAGGGTGGCTACTTTTTCTGTTCTTCGACCGAATTTTTTATATCGAGTGAATATTTGTGCTTTTGTCTGTCGTAGGTGTAAACCGAATAACTGTCGCCGTCTGAGTTGATTTTTATTGAATTGTTCATATCCGTTCTGTAAATTCTTGTGTTTCTCAATACATCCAGTGTCCCTCGTCTTGGGTGTCCGAAAGAGTTTCTGCCAGTTGAAATAATTGAGATTTCAGGAGTAATCGACTCCAGCATTTTTCTGTCGACAACCCCTTTTGCACCGTGGTGTCCCACCTTCAAAACTTCAATCTTTTGCGGAATATCTTTTTGAACCTGTCTGAACGCTTCAATACCCGCATCGCCCATAAAAAGCATTTCAAAATCTTTGTATTTTGCAAGCGTAATTATTGAATTTTCGTTGTCGCTTTTGCCGTTTGCTTTGAAATTAGTGAGGCTAAAATCACCTTCCGAATAAAAGTTTTCATTGTTTTGTGCAAGATGTGCAGGGATTTTCTTTTCTTTGATTGTTTTGTAAATGTTGTATGAGGTGTAGGATTTGTTATCAAAAGTGTTTATGTAGACATTTTTAATATTTAAATCATTCATTAAATCAACGGCACCGCCGGAGTGGTCGTTGTCAAAGTGGGTTATCACAAGCCCATCAATATCTTTTATTCCACGGTCTTTCAGGTATTTTGAAATAATGACTTTTGCTTGAGAAGAGCCGCCCTTGTAGGCAGCTTTGCCGGTATCAATTATAAAATATTTATTTTGCGGGGATTTTAACAAAAACGCATCGGCATTTTGAACATCAAATGCGATAACTTCAAAATCCTTTGATGGCGGATTAATCATCAACAAAATCAACACAAATGCCAAAAGTGAAGTCGTACCCAAAGTCTTTTTAGAAAATCCTGATTTTATAGAATAAGTCAAAATCAAAATTATTGCCTAATAAATCAAAATTTGCAAAATGCTCGGGTGAGTTGTTGTTAAAAGTGATAT
>ONYB01000078.1 GCA_900321895.1 uncultured Brachyspira sp. | reverse complement strand
GGCAGTGAAGCTAAAGCCCCGAAAACCAACTACCCGAAAGAAAAGCAACTTACTTCTCAAGCGAGAAAAGTCGCATATCTCCCCGCACAATCAGGATATCTGCTAATCGGGTTCAGAGGTGCAACCCTTGCAGACAAAGACAGCTACGCACTCGATGTGCTTGCAACAATTCTCGGGGAAGGTCGCTCATCGGTCTTTTATCAAGGAATTAAAGACAAATTGCAACTTGCATACTCAATCGGGGCTGCAAATTCAGGGATGAAAGAGGACGGAATTTTCTACATCTCCGCGAACTTTTCACCTGAAAAATTGCCAAAACTTGAAGAAAACATCTTCCAAGAAATTGACAAAATCAAAAAAGACGGTGTAACTCAAGCTCAAGTAAGCCTTGCCAAAAACTTAATCGAACGTGACACCTACTATGAAAGAGAATCAATCTCAAACATCGCACAAGAAATCGGCTATGTAATGACCACCACAAACGACATCGGGATTTACGACAACTACGTTTCTAACATCAAAAAAGTTACACCGGCTGACGTAAAACGAGTTGCCAACAAATATTTGGGCAAAAATAAATCCGCAGTGTCGATTGTTTTGCCGGAAAACGCCAAAGAAGTTGAAGTTTCACACGTTACACCCCCAACAGAAATCCAACCGCCAAAACTCATCAGCGAAAACCAATTTACGCGAAAATACGAACTTTCAAACGGTTCAACTCTTCTTTTGACGCCAAACACCTCTAACGAAATCGTTGCAATCAGCATTTTTGCAAACGGAGGGAACTTTTTGCAGGAAAAATACGGCACGTCTTCTCTTATGGCTGACGCTATGATGAAGGGGACTGAAAAATATTCAAAAACCGAACTTGCACAGCTATTGGAGGACAACGGAATAAAAATTGCCCCGTCTGTCCGCTCAGACGCCTTCTCTATTACGGTTTTGACGACAAAACCCGAATACAAAAGAACTCTGGAAATTTTGAACGAAATTATAAATAATGCAACTTTTGACGATTACGAAATTGAAAAAATAAAAGAAGAAAAACTCAACGCAATCAAAAAAAATCGCGACATTCCGCTCCAAGTTGCGATAGAAGAATACAAGCACATGATTTTTGAGGGCACACCTTATACAAATTCTACTCACCTTTTAGAAAAAAATATTCCGCAAATCAAAAAAACGGACATCGTGAAATATTACGGAAAAATTTTCAACCCGAAAAACATCACGATTTCTATAAACGGCAATGTTGACAAGGATTTTACAGTAGACGAATTTTCAGAAATGTTCAACTCGACGGACAATACAAAATTCAACGCTAAAGCCCACAAATCAGAAATCACACCGACAACAGGTGCAAAAACAAGTATAAAGACTAACCCTGAAACCAACACTGATTGGATTTTCTTGGGTTGGCAGGTCGCAGGTTCTGACGATAAAAAGGATTTTGCAACTTTACAGGTAATAGATTCTTTGCTCGGAACGGGGATGAGCTCAAGACTTTTTAAAGATTTGAGAGAACAAGAAGGGCTTGCATACCAGCTAGGATCAAGCTATTCGGCAAACAAACTCAAAGGAGCATTCTTAGTCTTTGTCGGCACAAACCCTGCAACATTAGACAAATCGAAGGAAATGCTTTTTGCCGAAATTGACAAGTTGAAAAAAGAATTTGTCGGTACAAAAGAATTGAAAGAGGCAAAAGAAAAACTTCTCGGACAGTTTGTAATTTCGCAGGAAACAAACCTCGACAAGGCGACAACTATCGGTTGGTTTGAAACAAGCGGACGAGGTTTTGATTTTTCAAAAGAATACGAACAGTTGATAAACAACGTCACAGAAGGCGACATCATTGAGGTTGCCAACAAATATTTCAATTCTAACTATGTACTTTCGATTGTGAAAAAATAATACGGACATATTTTTTTGTACTATAATGAAAATATGGACTACTTAAAAAATAAATATGATGTAATTGTTGTTGGAGCGGGACACGCAGGATGTGAAGCCGCTATTGCCTGTGCAAGAATGGGTGCAAAGGTTTTGCTCTCGACGCTTAACATTGACAATATCGCTCTTCAACCGTGCAACCCTGCAATCGGAGGGCCTGCGAAATCTACTCTCGTTAGAGAAATTGACGCTCTCGGCGGAGTTATGGGAGAGGCTGCCGACGCAACTTATTTGCAGATGAAAATGCTAAACTCCTCAAAAGGACCTGCCGTTCAAGCACTCCGTGCACAATCCGACAAAAAAGAATACTCCAACTACATGCGTCACTTAATCGAGTCCAACGAAAATATTTTTCTTCGCCAAGCCTGCATTACAGACCTAATTGCAAAAGACGGTCGTATCACGGGTGCAATCGACGAATTCGGGATTGAATATTCGGCTCAAGCCGTTGTCCTGACTACAGGAACATCTCTGAACGGTCGAATTTTTGTCGGGCTGAAATCATACAGTGCAGGCAGATTGGGTGAAGCTGCCGCCGTCGGGTTGTCAGAGTCCTTAATGAAACTCGGAATAAACATTAAAAAGCTCAAAACAGGTACTCCGCCTCGTGTTGACAAGAGAACCATCGACTATTCTCAAATGAAAATTCAACCGGGGGATGAAGTTTTGAATTTCTATTCCTTCAAACCTGACAGACCAATCAGAAAGCAGTACCCTTGTTATTTAACAAGAACAAATGAAGAAACTCATAAAATAATTAAGGCAAATCTTGACAAGTCACCGATGTATCGGGGTTTAATTCACGGCGTCGGACCTCGTTATTGTCCGTCAATCGAGGATAAAGTCGTTCGTTTTAGCGAAAACCCGTCCCATCACATTTTTATTGAACCGGAAGGGCTCGGAACTTATGAAGTCTACATTCAAGGATTTTCAAGTTCACTTCCTGCGGATGTTCAGGTGCAAATGCTCCACACACTTCCGGGACTTGAAAAAGCACATATTATAAAACCTGCTTATGCTGTCGAATACGACTACGTTCCTGCCGTTCAGACAACACACTCCCTGATGTCGAAAAATGTTCAGGGTTTGTTCTTTGGCGGTCAAATCAACGGGACAAGCGGTTATGAGGAAGCAGCGGCACAAGGGCTCATTGCCGGTATCAATGCCGTAAATTATATTAATCATTCCGAAATGTTGGAGCTTTCAAGAAGTTCGTCCTACATCGGCACATTGATTGACGATTTGGTGACAAAAGATATCGACGACCCATACAGAATGCTTACATCTCGCTCCGAATACAGACTTTTGTTAAGACAGGATAATGCGGATGCAAGATTGACCCCGACTGGTCACAAAGTCGGACTTGTTGACGACACACAGTATCAGAGATTTTTAGACAAACAGGACGCAATCGCTCGTGAACATCAAAGACTTTTGGAAACAAAACTTTCGCCTTCGCAAGAAGTCAACGAAATTCTTTCAAAATACGGCGAACATCTTGAGCGTGGTTGCAAACTTGCAGAACTTTTGAAACGTCCGAATATTTCCTACAAAGTTTTGCAGGAAATCGACCCTGAAACAAAAGATTTGAACATCAGACGAGATGTATATGAGCAGGTAGAAATTTTGACAAAATACGAAGGCTACTTGAAACGTCAAGAATTACAGGTAAATCAGGCAGGAAAACTCGAAAAATTCAAAATTCCTGACAATATTGACTATATGCACATCGACCATATTTCGTCCGAAACAAAAGAAAAATTGAACAAAATCAGACCGAAAACGCTTGCTCAAGCCTCAAGAATAGGCGGGGTTAAGCCTGCCGACATCTCGGTGTTGATGGTGCTTTTGGACAAACATACCTTTGCAAGAACCGAAAACTAGTACATAACAAGAGTTCCACCGTAGCTGGAGGTTTTGTTTTTTGATGTACTCGGAGTGTAAACTATCATCTTTCTGGTTCTGAGTTTGTTTGTTGCAGGGTTAATTTTCTGCGGATAAATATATGTATTGTTTGTACATCTGCCGTTGTAACAACCGTTGTAATGAGGCGATGTTACAGGTATGACGTGATTTTTGCCGTTTGTAGACATACCGTTTCTGGTGTCAGAATGAACGTAAGTTCTCGCAATTCCATTTCTGGTATCAGAAATTAATGTGGTATTGTGAATAGCATGTGGAGATGGCCTTGAAATTCCGTTAACAGAACGTGAAATTGCGTGCGGAGATGCAACTTGAATTCCGTTTACGGATCTGGATGAAAATGAATGTGGAGAAGGGGTTTCTATCCCGTTTACAGATACTGCCGAAGTCGGAAGAGTTGCAAACATTGCCAAACCTAACATAATCAATAATTTTTTAAACATTTCCATTTTCCCCTATAATTTTAACGATTTTTCTAAGGCATTTGTTCAAATTGTTTCGTCAAGCTTTTTGAATTTTATGTTATTCTTTTTCAAAATTGTTTCAACAATTTTAGCCTTATCTTCGTTGACTTCTATTTGAGTTGTACCATAAACGTTTTTGTATTTTAAGTCGACAAAAGAATCTTTGGCATTTCTGACCCAAAAGTTATTCATAAGCATTCCGAGAGTAAAAATTTGATTTCTGTTAGTCGCCGTTGAGGCATCTACCTCGTATTTGCTTCCAAATTGAAGTTTTGGATTTAAGACCTTTACTGAATTTACAATCATTTAATTTTTCCCTACGGTCTTATATTAAATAAAACAAAAAAATATTTTTTTTGCCTTTTTTAAACTTATTTTTTATAAAAATTTACAATAAAATTAAGAAAAGATTAATTTTTTGCAACATTTCTTAATATAATATATAACACCCCTTGAAATCATATTTCAAAGAGTTAAAATTATTAGTGTAAAAAGAACACTAATTAATGAAGTGCAGATAGTGTGAAAAAGATGACAATAGTTCAAAAAAATCAAACATTTATCCAAAAATTATGTAACAAACTTGGTGAAAACAACAAACCGATTTACACAGTTATGGCAATAGCTTGCGGTAAAGGAACAGTAAGACCGATTTTGAGTATTACCGATAAAAAGGAAAAGCCTGACGCAAGAAAATATGCAGCACTCAGAGAATTGATGACCGAATTTATCGGAGTTCCTACGACACTGGCATTCGGTGTTCTTGCTGAAAGTCTTACAGGCTTGATAGTAAAGAAGAATTCTCCAAAGTATAAAAATGTTAAATCGGTAATGTCACTGCTCGGAATTTGTATGGCAGCCGGTTATTTTGTTCCTAAGTTTTGTAACTTAGGCATGCCACCTGTTATGAAGAAGTTGATGCCGAATTACGATCCGAATGCGGACGGAAACGACACGCCGCAAAAACCGATGCGACAGACAACGACAACACCAATAGCTAAGAAATCATTGAATGGAAAGCCATTGAACACCTACCCGACAATGCAAGGGTTTGGTTCAACATATTTTCATTCGGGAATGCGAGTATAGATTATGAAAATTACTCCTGTACAAAAAACCCTAGTGGGCATCAGAAATATTACCTCAAACCACAAAGCTGCGGCATTTGCACAAAATACGGTCTGTGCAATCGCAGTCGAAACAACATTGAAAGCGTTAGGTCGTCCGACATTTATTTATTACGACAAAAACGCAAACGGACGTTCTAAAAAATACGCAGCAACAAAAGAATTGCTTTACCAGTCATTTTGTTTAGGTTTGTATTTGAGTTTTATCAACCCTGTAAAAAATGCGGTATACAAAGGATTTAGCAAAAGGCTTGCCGCAAAAGATCCTGAAAACAAACGCAAGATTGATTTGTTTGACGCAGAGCAAAATAAAATCAAGAACGCACCGAAAGAACAACGCAAAGGCTTGCAAAAGAACTTCAACCACTTGTTGCAAACCAACAAGGATTTGCACTTTGGTAAAGGGGTTAGAGAATTGAGCTCAATCGGCTCAACGGTATTTATCCTTGCGTTGTGTGCTCCAATTTTGTCACAAATCATCCTTCACCCTGTAATGGATTTGATTTTCAAAAACGACAAAAAGAACAAACAAACCCCGAACACTCAAGCTCCAACCGCAATAGCTCAAGACGCTCCGCAAAAAACACTTGCTAATGCCTAATTTGCATTTTTGCAGTATAATATAGTCAATGGGAGATATTGGCTATGGAAGGTTCATATTTTATCGATAAAAGTTGGGATGAGGCTTTTGGTGACGATGGAATTGCTTGTGCAAAGGAGGCTTTAGACAAGGCTCTTGAGGGCAGAGAATTTTTCACACCGGCAAGAGAAAATATTTTTAACGCTTTCAAATATACACCGTTTGAAGGCGTGAAAGTTTTAATATTGGGTCAAGACCCTTACCCAGACCCGAATGCCGCTCACGGACTTTCTTTTTCCAGCAATTACAAAAGGCGTCCGCCTTCATTGAAACATATTTTTGAAGTTATTGACAAAAATCACGATTTCCAAACCAACAACCTGACAGAGTGGGCAAAACAAGGGGTTTTGCTTTTGAACAGGTCTTTGACTTTTGACAAAAATTCAAGTTTGACCGTCAGAAACAGAATTTGGGAAGAGTTTGTAAATCGGGTGTTTGAGGGTATAATATCGAGGGACAAACCGCTTGTGGTAATGCTTTGGGGCGAAAAAGCTCAAAAGTCAAAACCGATATTTGACGGAACAAACAGCGATAAAATATTGGTACTCACGGCATCGCACCCGTCGAGCTTCAGCTTTAATAAAGGAGACGAAAAATTCATAGAATGTGACCACTTCCGCAAATGCAACGACTTTTTGCAAGCCCACGGTATCACCCCAATAAACTGGACGTGCATATAAACAACCAAAACATCCTAGGCACATATATGACCGAACTCAACGATGGCGGAGTTCTTCACTACATCGGGCCTGTCAAGCCGTGGCACATGAACAAGTCCTTTTCAAACGATTTTGTTGTTGAGTATTACAAATACTGGGACAAATCAGGGTTAAGAGCCTACAAAATCTACT
>ONYB01000002.1 GCA_900321895.1 uncultured Brachyspira sp. | reverse complement strand
TGTATTATTGTGTTAGTCGAATTTACAAAATCAAGTTTGGAATCTTGAGCAAAGGAAAGAGGTACACAATGAAAAAAGGAATTCATCCTGATTATAAGAAAACAATCGTAAAATGCGTTTGTGGTAACGAAATCGAAACAGGTTCTGTTGCAGACAACATTACAGTTGAAATTTGTAACAAATGCCACCCGTTCTACACAGGTCAACAAAAAATTCTTGACTCTGAAGGTAGAGTTGAAAGATTTAACAAACGTTACGGCAAAAAAGCATAGTTTAGTATGTTTGTTAGAAAAAATTTACAATTATACCATCCTTATTAGAGGGTGGTATAATTTTTTAAGAGAAACTTTATTTATGGAGAAAAATTATGGAAGGAAACAATAAACCGGCAGTCAGCCTTATATCAAAACCGGAAAACATGCTTAAAACGATTTACACAGCATGCAGAACTTGCTATAGTGCAGACAGCCCGATAAACATTTATAACAATACCGACGACACCGAGAAAATGCTTAAACTTATCGAAAGAGTAATTTCTTCCGGACATTTTTCCACCATAGAACACATTCAAGTTAGCTTTGCTATTTCGAATGTATCAAGAGCCTGCACGCACCAACTTGTCCGACACAGACACATGTCTTTTTCTCAAAAATCTCAACGTTACGTAAAAGAAAAAGGGCAATTTGACTATATCATCCCGCCAACAATCGAAAAAAACGAAGAACTTAAAACAAAATTTATTGATTTTATGGAAGAAATTTCCAACAAATATCAAGAATTTGTTGAAGCAGGAATTCCGGCAGAAGATGCACGTTTTGTACTTCCAAACGCAACCGCAAGCTCTATGGTTGCAAGTTTGAACCTTAGAGAACTTATCCACCTTGCAAACCTAAGACTTTGCACCAGAGCTCAATATGAAATCCGAACCCTAGTAAAACTTATGTGCGATGAGCTTATAAAAGAAGAACCATGGCTTAAGCCATACCTTGTTCCTAAATGTGAACGTCTCGGATATTGCGACGAAGATAAGTCATGTGGCAGAAAAGGTAAACTTGAATTATAACAAATAACCCGCCAAAAGCGGGTTTTTGTTTAAGCATGATATTTTATGTAAAACCGCCACACTCTGCTAGATTTCTCGCCTGCCTTCGATAGCTCGTGCAATAGTGATTTCGTCTGCATATTCCAAATCCGCTCCGACAGGCAAACCAAAAGCAATCCTTGAGATTTTTATTCCAAACGGTTTTATTAATTTACTTAAATAAAGACTTGTAGCCTCACCCTCAACAGAAGGACTGAGTGCCAGAATAACTTCTTTCACCTCATCATTTGTCAATCTATTCAAAAGCTCTTTAATTCTGATATCGTCCGCACCAATTCCGTCCATTGGAGAAATCAAACCTTGCAAAACGTGATACAAACCTTTATACTCATTAGTTTTTTCTACAGCAATCAAATCTTTTGTTTCCGCAACAACACAAATAGTTGAACGGTCACGCTTAGGAGAAGTACAAATTTCGCACGGACTTGTTGAAGAAAGATTAAAACACACCTCACAAGTATGCGTATTTTCCTTTGCTTCAACAATACTCTGTGCAAATTTCTGCACCTCAGACATCGGCATCCTTAACAAATAAAATGCCATTCGCTGAGCAGATTTTGGTCCTACGGACGGGAATTTTTGAAAATGCTCAATTAATGTTGCTATAGATTTTGGGTAAATCATTAGAAGTTAAGACCCGGAATATTTAACCCACCTGTAGCAGCCTTCATTTTTGATTCCATTTCTTTAGAAGCTTTGTCGCTGGCTTGTTTCATTGCAACTGAAATCAAATCTTCTAATTCTTCCGCATTTTCAGAACTGATAGACAATGCTTCAGAATCAAGTTTTATTGATTTAAATTTACCTTGACCGTCACAAATAATTTTAACAGCTCCGCTACCTGCTTCACCCATAAGCTCCATATCTGCAAGCTGTTTTTGAGATTCTTTCAATTTTGCTTGCACATTTTGTGCTTGTTTCATAATTTGCATAATATTCATAATATATCCTCCTTAGTCTGTAAAAAAGACATGTTAATACTTTGTATTGTCGTACTTTTTATTATACAATAAAAATATGCAGAGTAAAACTTATGTTTCACAATCGTTAAAAAACGGTAAACTTATGAGGTGGACTTATATGCCTCTAAAGGTTTATATTGCTCCGATGAAGTTTTATTCAAAACAAGGACAGGACTACAAATACAGGGACATGGTAAAAAGAGCCCTAAACGAATGGCAAACCGCAACAAAAGGTAAAGTTTCATTTACTGTAGTAAAGACATTGCTTGAATCAAATGTAAATGTAGACTGGAAAAGAGTAGAGAGAAAAGCTCTAGGGTATTGTTATTTTTCATTTGACGGGGCAAACAGATTATACGGAGCTGAAGTATCAATCGGTCTGACAGACGGGCTTGTTCACGGTGAATATGCCGACGAAAACGAAGTTTATCACACAATTCTTCACGAAATCGGGCATGCAATAGGGTTAGGGCATAGTCCGTACAAAACAGATATTATGTATACCCCGCACCAAAAAGGAATACACAAAGTATCTGCGGGAGATGTTTTGACGGTAAATTGGCTCTATAATTTACCACAAGGGGCTTCTACAGAAGAAATCGCCTCAAAATACCAAACAGGCGGGAGTAATATCGACGAAATTATTGCAAAAGTAATGCTACGCAACACCCCATCAGAATTTGAAAAAGTAAAGAATTCCGTAAAAATTCCACAAAGAGATTTGCTGGAAGAACAGGAAAACATTGCCCTTTTGAGAAAATATCACATGGCACTCCAGCAAGTGAATATTTCTGATGATATGCGAAAATTCTTCATAAACAACCGCCCACCAAAGAAACCACAATAGCAAATAGGATGATCTTGAAATAATCGTCTCAATATGGTACGATTATTTCAAAAAATGGTGCGAAAAATGAAACAATTATCAAAACGTCAACAGTATATTTTGGATTATTTGAGCGATTACGAACTTGCTAATCGCCTTGATATTGAAGGCTACATCAAAAATTTTGAAGATAAAGCATCCAAACAAACAATCCTTAGGGATTTAAACACACTTATTTCTCAAAACCTGATAAAAAAATCAGGTTCAACAAAAAATACGACATATTCTCTCGTAAATTCAAGCGATTTGTTAAAAGATATTGACGTTTATAAGTATTTTCAAAAAGATGTTGACGAAAGAACCGTTAAATTTCCAAATTTTAACTTTAAAATTTTTAACGATTTACAAAATATTTTTTCAAAAGAGGAAATTTCTAATTTAGAAAAGACAAACGCTTTGTATCAGGGAAAAATAAAGACATACCCTGCTACCGTTATGAAAAAAGAATACGAAAGGCTCTTGATAGAATTAAGTTGGAAATCTTCAAAAATTGAAGGGAATACGTACTCTCTACTTGATACGGAAATTTTAATTAAAGAAAACGCAGAAGCCAAAGGTCACCAAAAAGAAGAAGCTATTATGATTTTAAATCATAAAAACGCTTTAGAGTTTATATTTAACAATAAAGACTATTTCAAAGATATTACTTTGGCAAAAATCGAAGAATTACACAGACTTTTAGTAAAGGATTTAGACGTTAATTTCGGACTTAGAGAAAGACCTGTCGGAATTGTCGGAACAAATTACAAACCACTTTCCAATAAATTGCAAATCAAAGAGGCAGTTGAAAAATTAGTCGAATGTATCAGGCGTACGCCAAATATTATCGAAAAAGCTTTAATTACGGTCTTGATGATTTCTTATATTCAGCCGTTTGAAGACGGGAACAAACGCACAGGACGAATTTTAGCAAACGCAATACTTTATGCAAACAATTATTGTCCGATTTCTTACAGAAGTGTCAGCGAAATTGAATACAAAAAAGCCGTCGTAATTTTCTATGAAACGAACAGTTTGAGCTACTTTAAAGATATGTTCGTTGAACAATTTAAATTTGCGGTAGAAAAATATTTTTAAATTAATAGCATAAAAAAAGAACCTCATCAGAGGTTCTTTTTTAAGATTGCCCTGGGCCAGACTTGAACTGGCACTGAGTTATTCGCCCAATCGGATTTTAAGTCCGACGCGTCTACCGATTCCGCCACCAGGGCACTTATCGTGCCTCTTCATTCTATATGAAATAAACACGATTGTCAATTATTTTCTGAGTGACAAAATTATATTAAAATTTGTAAAGAGCTAAAAGCCTCATTACGCAAGGTTTTTTAAAATTGACCTCAAAATTTAGCAATTTTAGATTAAAGATATACTTTATATATATAGAGATACGAGTATAAGGTAATATTATGAGCTTAGACTTTCAGGCATTTGGACAATCACTACAAAAAATCGGCAAAAATATGATGCAAACCGCAATGTTTTACGGTCAATCAAAAATGGCACTCCACCAAAGCGAATTTGGTTTTGGAAGCATTTGGGGCGGTGGCTATATGGGGGGCCGCAATGGCGGATATATGGGCTGTTGTAACAATATGTGGAACATGTATAACCAACAAACCCTAAACTTTGCGTACCAACAAGGTTATAACGAAATCGCAATGCGTATGCAAAATGTCCATAACGGAACATCCGGACTTTCAGGAACTATTCCTGTTGAGCATACAAACAATCCGGCAGCAAGTGCCGTCCCACAAGGAATTGATACTAAATTCGGCGAAGCTTACGAAGAAGCTGAAAAAAATCAACAATCATTCAACTTCATAAAACCAGAATTGGCAGAAATTACCGATGCAAACGAGAAAAAAACAGTCTACAATCAGGCATTTACTGCACTCGGACAGTCTTTATTAGCTAATGTTGACAAAAATTCAGGCAACCAAGACGGTTATATCACACTTGAAGAATTTTTGAAAAATGAAAAAGCTGACACTGACGCAACTAAAAAAGCCAATATGCAAAAAGTATTCAACCAACTTGACCAAAACGGTGACGGAAAGGTTGACTACAAGGAACTTACCGCAATGCTTGCGATGTACGATGCAAACAGTGACGGCGAAATTTCAAAAGAAGAATTCGCCCAAGGCGGACAAAGCATGCTTAACGGTACCGCCGCACAAACACTTCAAAACAAATATAACGAACTCTTCCCGAAAAAGACCACAACAACGACGGAAGAAGAATAAAAATCATAAAGAACGGACAACAAATCCGTTCTTTTTTGTGTGCAAATTCGTAAAAAAAACCTGATTTCTTTGAAATCAGGTGTAAAATTTGTAGGGGAAAAATTAATTGGAGTTATATTTATGTATGAAAAACTTTTTATACTAAGTGAAGTGCCTGCCTATTTGCCATTGCAATAAAATTCATTTGAGCCAACAATACTTCGGATCTATCAACAAACGGTTCTGCAGGTGCGGCGTTTGTTGTAACTTGATCTTTATACATATCTTTTAGCTTTTTATCAATCTTTTTCAAATTTGCAACTGCCATATCAGCCTCTCTTTTTATTTACTTAGCTCTTATATATATAAAGTATATACAAAATTCTAAATTTCATTTTTCATATATCTTGTTACATTTCTTTACATAACCGTTCAAAATCTCAGATTTCACGCAATTTTTAACAAATTAATGTTTTTATACTATTGTAGGGAAATAGGATTTATTATGGTTAGTAATTTGAATTCTCAATATAATGTAGCTATGCAAGCGGGTGTACCTGTTAACCTGCAAGGTGTTGACGCAGAAAAGGTAAAAAAATCTGTCGACAACTCATACTTAGCAAACAGAGCAAAAGCTTCCGAAGAAACAAACCCTTATTTAATGCTTGGAGTCGGTACCGGAGTTTGGTACGGCTTATCTCAAGGCATGGACAAATTTAACCCGAAATGTGCCGGCAAATACGAAGACAGCATTCTCGGCAAAGTCGGGGGCTGGGGCGATAAAATTTCTACAAAAACGTATGTCGGTAAAAAAGTTGAGCAGGCAATCCGTTGGTTTGACAAAAAATTTGAAAAACTTTCTCACAAAAGCAAAATTGCATACACACTAAGAAACCATCACACAAACCCTGAATGGTCTTTTGCAAAAACTCCTGGTGCAGGCTTGCATGGGTTCTTGGCAATGGATATGGAAAACGTTTGCGAAGAATTCTTAAAACCGATTTCAGAACATCCGGCAGAGGAAATTGCGGGAATTCCTTTGGGCAAAAAATACAACGCATTCCAAAAACTTGAGCAATACGGAATGTCACAAGATGCAATTAAAACTTTCAAAGAAAGCTTAAATGGCAAAGATTTTCAAACTCAAGCATTAGCTTTACAGAAAAAAGAATTAGAGCTTCTTGGAATTGACAACAAAATCATATCAAAAATAGAAGGGAAAACCGGACTTAAGGGTTTGCAAAAACTTGCAAGAAACTTGAAAATCAAAAAACTCGGTTTTTCTTCGGTTAAAGAATATGAAAGTCTTAAAGGCAAATTTCTTGACAATCCTGACAAGGTAATGAAAGCTCTTGAAAAAGCAACTTCAAACGGAAAAGACTTAAAGATTTCTATTTGGCGAGAAGGTGGCAAAGTAAGAAAACACTTGTTTGGCAGAACTGTTTCTTTGCAGGAATATTTAAACAAATACTATGCAACACTCGGCAAAAAGAACACAACAACACTTGGCAGAATGTTGCCGAAGGCAATGGGTTGGTTCTTGGAAGGTACAACCAACAGATTTGCTGGCGGTAAGTTTGCAGTAATTATGCAGGCAGGTATCTTTGCCGACATGTTAATTAATACTTTTAAAGCCCCGAAAGGGGAAAAAGGTAAAACTTTTGCAGAAAGATTTGCAAACGACTTTACATACTTTATGGCTATGACAATCGGCATTATGGGCATGCACAAAGTTGGCGGTTTCAAATATGCAGGTTTGGACAAAGCCGGCGTGGAAAACTACAGAAAAGCTCTTGACTTATTCAACAAAAATGTTAAGGCCGGAGTTTTTGCTGACAAAGCGGCATATAAAGCTGCGTCAAAAGCTGTAGATGACGCACTTGGAACAAAAAATATCAAAAATCCGATTACAAAACTTTTACACAAAATCGGCAAACTTATAAACATCGGAAACGAAAGAAAACTTGCTTATGTTTCAAAAAGCAAACATAACTTAAACTGGCTGAGAAAGTGCAAGAACGGAAACATTCTCGGTGTTCCGATAAGATTTTTAATTCCTATGATGGTCGTATCCCCGTTTCTTGCAAAAATCGTAACAAAAGGTGCACACGCGATTTTTGGCAGACCGACAAAATCAGTTCTTGACGAAGAAGAGGAAGTTCAGGAAGAACAACCCGAACAAATTCAACAGACACAAGCTCAACAAAGATCTGCTCAAAAACCTGACTTGAGATTGCACAGCAGCCCGACAAACCTCTTAAATCCTTACATTCAAGCTGCACTGGCTCAACAGGCTCTTGCAAACAGACCGTTTGTAAGCAATAACAGCCCTACGAACTTGCTCAGAATGTACAAAGAAGGTCATCCTTACAAAGAAACAATTCCGTCAGTTGCAACAAACTCACCTGTTGATGCTCAAACTGCACAAAACAGTCAAACCACAACTCAACAAGGCAACAATAATCCTCAAAACCCTGCAATCGCAAACAGAGAAACCTCTGTAAACGGATCTGACAAAGCCTCAAACGGAGCAAATAACACAAATAACACAAATAACACAACAACGACAACACCTGACAACAGCACACAAAGCAATAACATAAACGAAATTTCAGCAGACGACCCGAACAGAAGTTACATTCCATCATCTGCCCCTGTAACGATTTCAAATAACTACGATCCGTCACAAATTGACAAAGCAATGAAAAATGCAGATGCTGCCGAAAAATTAGCTATGGAAACCCTTTCTATGAGAAATTAATTCAACTTATATAAAATAGTTGAACAGTGTCGAGAAAAATGATAAAATGCAGGCATGAAAGTTGTTATTCTCGGACAAGACGGCATGCTTTTAAATCTGATTAGGGGTTCGCTACTCGCAAACATGGAAATTTGCGGAGTTTTCAGATACGAACGAACTCTATATTCCCGTTTGAAAATGTTCTTTTTAGACTTTTTTAAAAGTTCGCCTGAATTAACACTGATGAAAAAGCACAAAATCAAGGATTTAAAGCTTAAGTCAGCGAATTCAAAAGAGTTCAAAAAGTTTTTGCTAAAAGAGAATATTGACATTTTGCTTGTCGGGACTTGGCGAGAAAAGTTGAAAAAAGAGATTATCGACATGCCGGCAATCGCTTCAATCAACGTTCACCCGTCACTCTTGCCAAAATATCGAGGAGCAAATCCTTATTTACAAACCATATTGCACGGAGAAAAATTTTCCGGAGTAACCTTTCACCTTATAAATGAAGAATTTGATGCCGGAGCAATTTTAGCACAAGAAAAAATTGAAATTTTAGACGGCGACACAAGCAAAGAACTCAAAAACAAAACAATTTTTAAAGCCAGAATGCTTTGTGCGGAACTTTTACCAAAACTGGAGAACGGACTTGTTATTCCCGTCGAACAAGACAACTCTCAGGCAACCTACTATCCGAATGTTAACCCGCAAGACATGACTCTTGATTTTGAAAAAGAAACCTCTACTGAGATTTTACGAAGAGTGCGAGCCTTTTATCCGTTTTTGCCGACATATTTGCAAATCGACGACACCTTCTTTGTTACAAACCCTTATGAAGTAACTACTCTGGACATCTCCGGCGAAACCGGAGAAATTTTACAAAAAGGAACACGCACTCTCACGATTGCGACAAAAGACGGCAAAGCTCTTAAATTTGGTAAACTTAGACTATACAAACTCGGATTTTTAACCCAAAAGTACATAGATAAAGTCATCAAAGTCGGCTAAACAATGTTTGTCTAGCGGGGTGACCGTGTCATACAGCAGTTCACCACGAGATTAGAATTTGAAATTTCTTTCACCTTTTGATATTTTATCGAGATTTTTCTTAACCACAGCTTTAATTTCAGGATTTTCCAAAGCTTCAACTTCTTTTGAAATAAGATTTTCCCCGACTTTTTTAGTTTCATCGGAAGCATAATCCTGCAAATATTCATCCAAAGTCATAATCGCATTCGGGTGGCAGAAATTATGAATTTGCTGACCTTTACAAATTTCCATAAATCTTTCACCTGTTCTGCCGCTACCGTAACATGCAGTGCAAAAGCTCGGCAAATATCCAAGTTTCATAAGCCAACGAATAACTTCATCAAGCGGTCGTCTGTCCTCAACATCAAACTGTGCCGAATTTTCATTTTCCGGCATAGGATTAAAATACCCACCGACACTTGTTTTTGATCCGCCGCTAACTTGAGAAACACCCAAATGCAACAATCTTTCACGACATTTTTCGCTTTCTCTCGTTGATACAATCATGCCAGTATAAGGTACGGCAATACGAATACATGCAACTATTTTTGCAAAAATATCATCATCAATTCCATTATCAAAAGCTTCCGGATCAATATCATCAGCCTTTCTTATACGAGGTACACTTATTGTGTGCGGGCCAACACCAAAAGCAGCCTCCAAATGTTCCGCATGCATTAATAGAGCGGTAAACTCATATTTATAAGACTCCAACCCGAACAATACCCCCAAACCGACATCATCTATACCACCTTGCATAGCTCTGTCCATAGCCTCTGTATGGTATTTATAATTATGTTTCGGGCCTGTCGGATGAAGTTCTTCATAACTCTTTTTGTTATAGGTTTCTTGGAAAAGAATGTATGTTCCGATACCTGCTTCGTGGAGCTTTCTGTAGTTTTCAACGGTAGTTGCCGCAATATTCACATTTACACGGCGAATTGCACCATTTTTATGTTTGACTGAATATATCGTTTTAATAGACTCCAAAATATACTCAATAGGATTATTAATCGGATCTTCTCCAGACTCTATCGCAAGTCTTTTATGACCCATATCCTGCAAGGCGATAACTTCACGCTTGATTTCTTCTTGCGTAAGTTTTTTTCTCGCTATATGTTTGTTTTTTGCATGGTACGGGCAATAAACACATCCGTTCACACAGTAGTTTGACAAATACAACGGTGCGAATAAGACAATTCTGTTTCCGTAAAAATCTTGCTTAATCTCATTCGCAAGCTTAAAAATTTCTTCGTTTTTCTCTTGATTTTCACAGTTCAAAAGCACAATCGCTTCTCTGTGCGAAAGTCCCTTTTTCAATCTTGCTTTTTCAAGAATTTTTTCTATAAGTTCAATATTATTTTTGTTATCTTCCGCATAAGCAAGAGAAGCCAAAACTTCTTCATTTGAAATAAATTCGTCGGCATCGTGTGATTTTGGATTATACATAAAATTTCTCCCTAATATATCTACATGTTAAGACACACATAGGAAAAAGTAAAGAAAACCCGAAAACCTAGCACACCTTTCCGCCGCCGATTAAGTGTCCGTCAATCATATCATAAAACACACCGGCTTGACCTTTTGTAACCGAATTTATCGGTTCTAAAAATTTAATCTTTGCCTCACTGCCAGAAATTTCAACGTGAGCTTTTTGTGCCGGCATGTTGTATCGTATTTTTACCTTTGCATCAAACTCTTTTTCTTTTATCGGATAGGATAATCTTAAATCGCAAATATTTGCCTCCGTATAAAAATTATCTTCATTCCTGCCGAGATAAACAACATTATTTTTTGCATCAATATCAATAACGTACAACGGATATGGAGCAGCAATCCCAATACCTTTTCGCTGACCTATCGTATAAAGATAACTGCCCTCGTGCTCGCCGAGTTTTTCACCGGTTTTTACATCAACAAAAACCCCTTTTCTTACCCCAAACTTATCTGTCAAAAACTTCTTTGTCGTCATCGGTTTTTGAATAAAGCAAATATCCTGACTTTCCTTGGATGATTTTGGCGGAAGGTCATAATCAAATGCCATTTGTCTAACCTCGCTTTTTGTATAAGAATGCAGAGGAAAGAGAGTTTTTGAAAGTTCTCTTTGTCCTAACCTATACAAAAAATACAACTGATCTTTATGTTCATCCTTTGCCGGATAAAGCTTATAGAGGTCATCAACCTTTCTTATTTCTGCATAATGTCCTGTTGCAAAAACATCAGCACCTAAATTATTTATGGCAAAATCGAAGATTTCACCCCATTTAAAACATTCATTACAAACAATACACGGATTTGGGGTTTCACCAATGGCATAAGAATTTTCAAAATAATCAATAACCTTTTTCTTAAACCCTTCACTAACATCAAGCACGTGGTGCTTAATTCCTAACTTATCCGCCACACGTTTAGCGTTTTTACACACAATATCACTTGCAGAGGTATCAGTCATCTTTCCTGTAATACCTTCAACTTCATAACCTTGTTTTTGCAACAACAATGCCGTGACCGAACTGTCAACTCCGCCACTCAATGCAACTACAGCCTTTTTCCTTGAAATTTCCATACCTTCAGAATAACACAATTTATACAAAATCGGAAGGTTAAGTTTTATTGCAAACTATTTTAATTTTTCTTCTTTTGAAGTATTATCATAGTAGTAAAAAATAAATAGCGAACTTCGGGAGATTTAAAATTATGGCAGAAAATAACGAAAAAGTAATAGGAATACCTCGAGCTATGTCCTTTTATCACAATTATCCGTTCTATCACGGATTTTTTTCTGCACTCGGAATAAAAATTATTCTTTCTGATGTTACAACAAAACAAACTCTTTCAAGAGGTTCTGCACTTGTTGTAACTGAAACCTGCTTGCCGATAAAAATTTATGTCGGACACGTTTTGAATTTGATAGACAAAGGAGTTAAAAACATCCTAATTCCGTCAATTCAATCCGTAGATTACAAAATTTATAACTGCTCAAAAATTCGCGGCCTACCTGATTTAATCAGAAACGTAGTAAAAAAAGATTTTAATATAATCGAAGCGACACTGGATAAATCAGAAAAAAATCAAGGACTATATGAATTTTTGAAAGAATGTGTTGCCCCGTTCGGAATAACAGATGAAAAAGCAATAAAAGAAGCTTCCAAAGCGGGTTGGAGAACATATAACAACTTCCACATCATGTCAAAATCCGGCATGAGTTACAAAAAAGCTATGAACTACGCATTGCAAGGTAAAGTATTCATCGAAAGTTCAACAAAAGAATACCCGATATCTATTGCCCTTGTAGCCCACGGGTACAACATTTATGATGACCGTGCCTCAATGAAAATTATCGAAAAACTTGAAAAGATGGACGTAAAAGTATACACATCGCTCCAACTTTCAAAAGAACAAACCTTAGAAGGTATCAATGCCCTTGGCGAAAAACTTTACTGGGCAAACGAGTTTGAAATGACAGGCACAGCAGGTCATTACATGAAAGATAATAAGATTGACGGTTTAATTGCACTAAACGCATTCGGTTGCGGCCCTGATTCATTAATGATAGAAAGAATTATCAGAAAAGCAAAACAATTCAACAAACCGATACTTCACTTGACAATAGATGAGCAAACCGGAGAAGCCGGCTTTATAACAAGACTGGAAGCCTTTGTTGATATGCTTTTCCGCAAAAAACGAGCTACTATCATCAACAAAATAGACATCAAAAGCCACAACGAATATATTCCGAACACAAACTTTATCGAAACTAAATAAGGAATTAATGGGTTTGTTTAGGAAAATAAGGAAAAATTTCAAACATGAAACTTTTTCGTTTTTAGGAATAAAATTTAACCTAAAAACAAAGGAATACTGCTTTCTAAAAAGATTTTGTACGAATTTAAATTTGGCAGATTACGGTCAAAACAATCGCATATCGATCCCCATAAAGCCCGCCAGTAAAGCATTTCTTAGAAGGGGGGGGGGGGATTTGAATGCGAAGATTTTTGGAAACAATAATCTTATTCAACTTTCAAATATTGCCCCATCAAAACTTAATTTAAATATTTACGGGAATAACAATACTATTATATTATCTGATGACATTAAAATTAATGGCTTTATTAATATTGGAACAGCAGAATACAATGTTCACAATAGTAAAATTTTCATTGGGAAAAATGTAATAATTAATAACTTAAATATAAGCATTATAAATGGGGAAAATCAGGAATTAAAAATTGAGGGGAATAACTTTATAGAAGAACTTCCTGCATCTTTATTTTCTGACACGAAGCTTTTAATAAAAGAAAAAACGAACATTTATAATTGTCCACGATGTGTACTTCAAAAGAATGCCATAGTTGAAATAGGTGAAAATAATCATATTGTTGACATTTTTATAGATGTTGATAAACATTCAAAAATTAAAATCGGGAATAATTGTGCTTTTTCATGGCAAACAGTATTATACCCTGACGACCAACACTCTATTTTAGATATGCAAAACAACATTTTGAATAAAACTCCACACGAAATCATTATAGGAAACCACTGCTGGATTGGTTTTGGATGTAAATTTTTACATAATGCACAAATTCAAGATAATACAATCGTCGGAATGAATTCTTTAATAAATAAAAAGTTTACAGAATCACACATAATTATTGCAGGACAACCTGCGAAAATTATAAAAAAGAATATTCGCTGGGATCTTTCGACACCTACGGATTATTTAGAAAAGATTTCGATTATTAATAATTTAAAATAGTTAACATAATCATAAACATAATTAATCAGCTATTTGTTTATATCCTTGATTGAAATATTAAATTTTACAAGGTAATAAGCCCCGATTACGGTTAGCATAATCATCAACAATGCCTGATGTATTGTTGATATTGCAAGTGCCGTCGATTTCGGTACAGAAAAAATTCCGAGTGCCATAATATATGCCACCTGATAAGGGCCTAAAAATACAGATGTTGACGGAATCATTGTTGAGAACGAAATTAAACTCAATACGAACAACCCTGCCGAAAATCCCAGACCTAAAGAAAAACTGTCCACTATTAAATAGGCAACATAAGCTTCTATTCCCCATACAACAAGGCTCGAGAAACATGCCAGCAACCAGCACGGCATACAATCCAAAACTTCAAAACCTTCCATAAAAGATTTCGTATGCCCACAAAGATTATCTATAAATTTTACTAAAGGTGCAGATACTTTTTCATTGAAACGTAATACAAAATTCTTCATGCCTGCACAAATTGCATCAATTTTATTGAACTTAAAAATCACATAAAATGCGACCAAACTACCGACGAATAATGCCCCTATTCCGTATGCTATATGCAAAATCCAGTCCTGTCTGCAATACAAAAGCACGGCAAGAAAAAGCATTAAAAACACACTTATTCCGTCCAAAGTTCGCTCTAATATAATAGATCCGAACACCTTCATCTTCTTTTCACCTTTAACTGAACCTAAATAATACGCACGATAAACATCTCCCGCCCTTGCAGGCAAAAATATATTCAACATACTTCCAACTGTAAAAACTTCCCCAAGGTGAAGTGAAGAATATTTTGCATTATTCAGCAAAAGAGCTTTCCACCGAACCCCTCTCAAATAAAGCGTCAATACATATAGCGGCACAATTAACCAGATATTTTTAAAATTAAAATCTTTGAACGTATTTAGTAATTCGCCCCAGTCAATTTTATAAAAAACAACGACCAAAAGTCCTAAAGTTATTAACAATGCAAAGATTTTTCTTTTACTTATTTTCATTTATTTTCCTCTCAATATTAAAGTTTTCTTGGATTATATGCCACAAACGCAAATAACAAACATGCCGCACCAAAAATTATACCGAAAAACATCGTAGTATGATATGAATTCAGAAATGCAATATCATAGATTTCACCATGATGTAGGAAAAATTCTCTAAAGGTTTCAAACAACGTAATCGTTACGGCAACCCCCAAAATATTTCCCATATTTCTCGACAAAGCCAAAATTCCCGAAGCAATACCCAACTCTTCTTTTTTAACACTTGTCATTATCGCATTGTTAGAAGGCGACTGGAACAGCCCGTTTCCAATACCCATTACTCCGGACGCAAAGACAATTTCCCACATTTGAGTAGATTTATCAAAAGTCGTAAAAATCAATAACGCAAGAATATAAACAATAGGCCCTGCCATTGTTAAATATCGACTTCCGTATTTGCCCGATAACCTTCCGCTTATCGGAGCCGTGATAGCAAGAGTGACCGAATAAGGCAAAATCAAAAGTCCTGATACCAATGCATTCAACTTTAAAATTTCCTGCAAATAAAACGGTAACAAAATACTATTCGTATACATTGCCATATATGAAGTCATTACCGCTAAATTTCCGAAAGTAAACGGTTTTATTTTAAACATTCCAAAATTTATCAACGGATAATTAATTTTATGATCACGAAAATAGAATAACCCGCCAAAAATCAATGTAGTCACCCCTAAAACAATAATTTTTAAAGAAGTCCATCCCCACTGATAGCCTTCAGAAATAGCCAATAACAAGGCAAACAAACTGATGGTAAAATACGCAAAACCGAGATAATCAAACTTAAATTTTTTCTTTTTTACATAATTCGGCAAAAGCTTCCAACTAAAATACGCACCAAAAATCCCGACAGGAACGCATGGAGAAAAAACAAAATGCCATCCGAAATAGTTTATAATAAAGCCACCGACAGCAGGGCCACACATTCCGCCAATAGCAACAATGCAACCATTTAACCCAAGAGCCTTTCCTCTTCGCTCCCGACTAAAAATTCTCGCGATAATCGCTTGAGCATTAGACAACATTATAGAAGCCCCCATTGCTTCTAAACATCTAAAAGCTATTAATGAAATAAAATTCGGGGCAACCATACTTAAAAAAGCACCGAAAGAGAACACTGAAAAACCCGTAGCATAAAGTTTATTTTTAGGGAAAATATCCCCAAGTTTTCCAAAGAAAGGCAATAATACAGTCAAAACAAGCATGTACGCAATCATTACCCACTGAATTTGTCCCATTGTAACGTGCAAATCCACAGACATAGGGTAAAGTGCGAGGTTTACGGTAGTTGAATCCAGCATTGCAATAAAATTGCCGATTGCTGTAACTACAAACATTGCCCATTTAATTCTTCTGCTCATCTAATCCCTGTAACTTTTAGCGAAAATATCGCATACTCTAATTTTACAACTGTTTTTTTACCCAATCCGAAAGAACTCTTAACGGAGAACGAGTTAATGCTAATGCCCATGCCGGAATATTTTTTGTAATTACACTCAATGCACCGACATTCGCACCCTCTTCAACCTTAACAGGAGCAACTAAAACTGTATTAGAACCGATTTTAACATTATCTTCTAACACAGTTTTGCTCTTAACTTTTGTTAACGGATTATAATTTGCAGTAATCGTTCCGGCTCCGATATTTACATAAGAACCGATTTCACTGTCCCCGATATAAGAAAGATGTCCAGCATTAGTGTGCGACGCAATTTTTGCTTTTTTTACTTCTACGAAATTCCCAATTTTGCAATAATCGCCGATTTCGACACCGCCTCTAAGATGTGCCATTGGCCCGATTTTACAATTTGAACCGATTTTGTTTTCACCTTCAATATATGTCGACGGATAAATTATAGTATCTTGCCCAATTTCGGTATCGGCACTTATATAAGTTGTTTCAGGATCAACAATAGTCACCCCGTTAATCATGTGCTTTTCATTAATCCGTTTTTGCAAAAGCTTTAAAGCTTCCGCAAGTTGAACTCTTGAATTAATACCAAAAGTTTCAATATTATTTTCCATAATGTACGCATTTACACTTAACCCGTTTTTCTTGCCCCATTCGATAATATCAGTAAGGTAATATTCGCCTTGAGCATTATTGCTCGTCAACTGCGAAAAGGCTGATTTAACTTTTGCCCAATTAATACAATAAATTCCGGCATTAACTTCTTTTATAGCCTTTTGTTCAAGAGTTGCATCCTTTTCCTCAACAATACATTTCAAAGAATTGTCACTATCCCGAACAATTCTGCCGTAATTTGTAGGATTTTCAAAAATTGCACTCATTACCGTAATATCAGATTTATTTTCCTTATGATATTCTACAAACTTTTTCAAGGTATCTTCAGTTATTAAAGGAGTATCTCCACATAAAATTAAAACCTGTCCAGAATAATTTTCCAACATAGGACAAATCATAGACACAGCATGCCCTGTACCGAGTTGTGGGGATTGCAAAACCGTTTTTGCATTCTCATAATGAGAAATTACATATTTTTCAACTTCTTCTGCGTGATGTCCGACAATTACGAAATTTTCATTCGTAATATGTTTTACACTGTCGAGAACATAACCCACAAGAGCTTTTCCCAAAATCTCGTGCAAGACTTTCGGCAAATTTGACTTCATTCTTGTACCTTTTCCTGCAGCAAGAATAACTGATTTTATATCCATAATAAAAAATACTCCCTCTCTTTAAAATATATTTCTATTTTACTAAATCCACGACTAATCGTCAACTCAATAAAAAAGCCCCCGTTATCGGAGGCTTCTTAACGTATTTAGTTATATATTTTTCTTGTCAAATCGGCTTTTCTTATTCTGACATTTTCCGGTGTAATTTCTACCAATTCGTCATCACCGATATATTCAAGACATTCTTCTAAAGCCATATCTTTATGAGCTTGCAACGTAACCATAACATCAGCGGTTGCACTTCTCATGTTGGTCAATTTCTTTGTCTTACAAATATTTACAACAATATCTTGAGGTTTGTTGCACTCTCCGATAATCATACCACGGTAAACTTTCGTTTTCGGGGTTACGAAGAACGTCCCTCTATCCTCAAACTGTGCTAATGCGTACGGAATAGCTTCACCTTGTTCGTGAGCAATAATTGAACCGTTTCTTTGACGCGGAATATCTCCGGCAAAAGGTCTGTAATGCAAGAATGTATGATACATTATACCTTCTCCGCGAGTCATTCTGATAAATTCGCTTCTGAAACCGATTAAGCCACGAGCCGGAATGTGGAAAGTCATCGTTGTTCTACCCTTCGCATTATTCATTTCTTTCATCTCGGCTTTTCTTCCGGAAAGTCTGTCAATACAGCTTCCGGCATATTCTTCAGGGACATCGACAATCAAGTTTTCGTAAGGTTCGCATTGTTTGCCGTCTATCGTCTTATAAATTACTTCAGGTTTTGAAACTTGGAATTCATAACCTTCACGACGCATTGTTTCAATCAAGATACCTAAATGGAGTTCGCCTCTGCCTGAAACTTTAAACACATCAGTAGAATCAGTATCCTCAACTCTCAAACTTACGTTCTTTTCAAGTTCATCATAAAGTCTTTTTCTCAACTGACGAGAAGTTACAAATTTACCTTCCTGACCTGCAAACGGACTGTCATTAACAGAGAAGTTCATCTGCAAAGTAGGTTCATCAACCTTAATCAACGGTAACGGTTGCGGATTATCTACAGAACAAATACTTTCACCGATTTGAATATCCGAAAATCCGGCAATCCCGACAATATCTCCGGCAAAAGCTTCTTGAATTTCAGTTCTTCCCAAATCGTGAAATCCGAACAGTTTTGTAATCTTACCTTTTTCGTGCTTGCCATCCGCATGAACTACGCAAACCTGATCTTGCGAGTGAATTGAACCGTTTTCAATACGTCCGATAACTATTCTACCAACATATTCGTTGTAATCAAGAGTTGTAGCTCTAAACTGGAAAGGTTTTGTAGCATCACCTTTCGGCGGTTTGATGTTTTCCAAAATACAATCCAAAAGCGGAATCATATCTTTTCTTTCATCATCCAAATCCTTGATAGC
The DNA here is from genome assembly GCA_900321895.1 of uncultured Brachyspira sp. GTDB lineage: Bacteria > Cyanobacteriota > Vampirovibrionia > Gastranaerophilales > Gastranaerophilaceae > Scatousia. The sequence continues at coordinate 5,818 of ONYB01000002.1, read as the reverse complement.
AAAGCCATTCAAACTGCTTGCAAAAATGAACGGAAAATCGATTAAATCTTCTCTGTCCGTCAATTCCGTGAACAAGTCAAAAACTTTATCCAAAGCGGTAAGCGGTTCTGCTGCAGGTTTGTCAATTTTGTTGATAACAACAATAATTTTCAAGCCCAATTCCAAAGCTTTTGAAAGAACAAATCTTGTTTGAGGCATAGGCCCTTCAGCAGCATCAACAATAAGTAATGCCCCGTCAACCATACCCAAAACACGTTCAACTTCACCACCGAAGTCAGCGTGCCCCGGAGTATCAACAACGTTAATTTTTGTATTTTTGTAATTAATTGAAATGTTTTTAGAAAGAATTGTGATACCACGTTCTCTTTCCAAATCGTTACTGTCAAGAACACGTTCTTGAACTTGTTGGTTTTCACGAAAAGCCCCTGCTTGCTTTAAAAGGCAGTCGACCAAAGTAGTTTTACCGTGGTCAACGTGGGCAATAATCGCAATATTTCTTATATTTTCGTTAGTGCTAGTCATATATCCCACCATCATTTTACTTGTACTTGCAAATGCAAGTGTTCATTTTACACTTGTATTTTATATTACACAAGCTCAATTTTCAAGTAAAATTTTTGCAAAGATTTTTATTTTTGTGTTATGGTTATAATAGAAAAATTATTATGGAAAAACTTATTAAAAACTTACATCATAAACATCATAGCAACCTGAAAGGGCTGTAGAATTGATGCTGTGCAGTTTTTAATTATTTCAATTCATTATTAATCAGCCTTTTCAGGAACCAACCCCAACCGGCACAAAAGGCAACATTTGATTATAACGAATTGGAGATTTAGAAAAAAATGAACGTTACAGGTATAATATCCGCAATAGGCAATAATAGCAGCCAATACCCGCTTATCGTCAGAGATTGCGGAATAGAAGTTCCGTCAAAAATCTATTTGACATATAAAGAAAACGAAAACGACAAACAAATCCAACGATTAGCAACCAGAGAAAGATTTTACGATGAATACCTCGGATCTGCGGTTTGGCTCGGTGCGATCCCCCTTATTGAAAGATGCGGAGATTTTGCGATAAAAAGACTCGGCTACAATCCGGACGTAAATATTAAACTTTTTAAAGAAGATGATATACAAGGTCTAAATTTTAATATCAAAAAATTTGAAGGTAAGGTTTCTGATGAAATCATTAACGACTTAAAAAAACTTACAGATATCAAAAATCAAAAAACTTACAAAAACCTTTTAGCGATGAAATTTGCTGCTGCAACCCTTATCCCTATCGCTCTAATCGGTTTTATTTTACCTAAAATGATTTTTTCATCTTCTGCCAAAAAGATTGCGGAATTAAGAAAACAAAAACAAGAAAATTCTACAAAAAGTCAACAACAAAATGATTTAACCCAAAAATTTACAAATTTTCAAAAGAAACCAACTTTTACCGGTAATATTGCAGCGACCCTCGCAAACTTTTCGACTTTAGAAAAAATGGAAATAATAGACGGGGGTTATGCACTCGGGAGAATTGTAACTGCACGAAAAGGTACAGACGGGAACCGAAACGAAGCAAAAGACATAGCCTTTAAAATGGCAGGCATGATGTATTTAAACTATCTTGCCCCAAAACAATTAGAAAAAGGGCTGAATATATTTTCAAACAAAGCTTTCGGGCTGAATACAAACCTTGATCCGATTATGCTTGCGGACAAAAAATTTATACAGAACATAAAAGAAGGCAATATTGAATTACCTAAAAGTAACGAAGCAAAAGATTTATTAGATTTTGTAGACAACAATCCAAAGAGCATGTTTTGCCAATACGCAAACAAATTCAAAAAAATAAAACTGCTTGAAAACGGAATTCGTGACCCGAGAGCATACGTAAACACCAAAGAGCTTGCTAATTTCAAAAAAGAAATTGAAGATTTTGCAAAAAGTGCAATTTCAACAAAAAATGTAGAAAACTTTGCTAAAAAGGCAAAAGGAGTCAAAACTTTCAATATTTTGGCGAATGTCGGATTAAGCAGCTTCTTACTCGCATATTGCCTACCAAAAGCTCAATTTGCATTTCGAGAATTCATTACCGGTTCAAAACTGGATCCGGGAATTGTAAACGCAAATATGGAAAAATAAAAAATATAATTATAAAAAATACCGCTCAAACAATCGAGCGGTATTTTTAAAATAACAAAAATTTAACTAAACCATTGCCATTTCTTTAGTTTCAAAGAAATTTTCAGATTTATTATTCAAAAATTTATTCTTAATTTCAGCCAAGTCTTGTTGCATAAGTCGTCTTGGAGAACCTTCTTCCATTGAATTATTTCTCAACAAATATGACGGGTGGAAAATAGTCATTGCAGGGTATTCAACACCGTCAACAGTAACAGTCATCCACTTTCCGCGAACTTTTGAAATAGTTTGTTTTTTATCCAACTCTACGAAAGTTTTCAAGGCTGTTGCACCGCAAAGAACAATCGCATCGGGTTTAATAATATCAATTTGAGCAACCAAGAACTTATGGCATGCAGCCTTTTCTTCTTCTGACGGAACTCTATTTTCAGGCGGTCTGCATTTAACGGTATTAATCATATAAATATCGTTATCTCTTGAAATTCCGGCATCTGCCAAAAATTCATCCATTAATTGACCTGCTCTGCCAACAAACGGTCTGCCGCATTCATCTTCCATTTCCCCCGGAGCTTCTCCGATAAAAACAATTTTTGCACTTGAAGGATTACCTTCCCCAAAAACTACGTTGCTTCTGCTGTTTGACAATGCACAACCCATGCAACTTTCACATTTTTGTCGTGCTATTTCAAGGCAACTTCTCTTCATTTTAAATCTCCTCTTTCTCTTCTATATTGTTATTTTTAAAAATTCCTACATTATATTTTTTACAATAGCGTCTTAATTCTTTCATGACAACATCCGAAAGGATGAAAACTGCTATCAAATTCGGAACCGCCAAAAATAAAGTAAATGCATCTGAAAGATTTATAATACTTTTAAAGTTCATGGCAGAACCAATCACAATGAATATACAATATATAACCTGAAAAGTTCTTGTTGTCAATTTTGTATCACCAAACAAGAAATTCCAGCCTTTAATTCCGTAGTAAGAACCGCACAACATCGTCGACAACACAAAGCAACTTGCCATAATAGTCAACAATATCGGGAAAAACGGACACACAGTACCAAAAGCCTTTGAGGTTAATTCGATACCGGCCAAGCCGTTAGTTTGTAAATAAACACCGCTTACGACAATAACAAACGCAGTAGCAGAGCCGACGATTACGGTATCAACAAAAGGCTGAAGCATGGCAATAAAAGCCTGAACAACAGGTTTATTCGTCTTAACAGCCGAAAACGCGATAGGTGCAGTACCCAAACCAGATTCATTTGCAAACATAGCTCTTCTAAACCCCCAAAGCATGCAAGCAAACATTCCTCCTTCCATAGCTCTCGGTTTAAAAGCTTCCGCCAATATGACATGAATCGTATGCGGTAAATGATGAATATTCATCAAACAAACCACAAATGCGGATGCTACGTAAAGGGTACACATTACGGGAGTAACCTTTGAAGTAAACTTTCCGATAGCCTTAATTCCGCCGATAATAGTAAAATAGGTGATTACAGCGACAATCAGCCCTAAAAGCCAACTTTGATTTGCAAAAAAGCTGTTTTCACCGCCGGTAACTTCAGTAATTTGCGTTGTCATGGCATTAATCTGGAACAAATTCCAACCGCCAATCATTGCAAAAATACAAGAAACCGCATATAATTTTGCCAAATGAGGAGCAAATCTTCCAAGGATTTTATGATTTTTCAAACCAGCTTGGATATAATACATCGGACCGCCGGCAACAGAACCGTCTTTATTAACCTGCCTAAATTTCAGCCCCAAAAGAACTTCCGCAAACTTCAATGCCATCGAAAAAAATCCGGCAATTATCATCCAAAAAATTACCCCAGGGCCACCAACAGAAACAGCCGCCGCAGAACCTGCGACGTTACCGATTCCGGCTGATGCGGAAATCGTTGCGGTAAGAGCCTGAAAAGACGAAACTTCGCCCTTTTTCTTTCTTACAATTATATCCTTATGTTCATAGTTTTTTGTAATAAGCTTCAAGGCATGCTTAAACCCCCAAACTCCGATAAATCTTGTACGAATAGTAAAATAAAACGCCGCACACATCAAAAGAGCAATAAGAAATTCGACTCTTACCCCGCAAATAGTTACGTGGCTAAAAATAATCCCTGAAATCTTATCTGCTATTGGGGATAAAAAACTATCTATAGCACTATCTAAATTCATCGCATTCTTATTGTAACATGAACATGCTTTATGTAAAATTTGTTGAATTTTTAACAGACAAAACATCCGCTATAATCTGATTTTTTAACTCATTCAATGATTTAAATTTTTTCTCAGCTCGTATCATTTTAATAAACTCAACCGTTATATATTTACCGTAAATATCTTTTTCAAAATCTAAAATATGAGTTTCAAAAGTGCACTTGTGACTATCGGAAACTGTCGGACGAATTCCAAAATTCGTCACACCCTGATATTTTTTGCCGCCTAGAGTGACAACTGTTAAATATACCCCAAACGGCAAATCTATCAACTCATTCGGATATATCAAATTTGCGGTTCTAAAACCTATTGTTCTCCCGAGTTGCTGACCTTTCACAACCTCTCCCGTTATTGAAAAATTATACCCGAGCATTTCATTCGCATTTTTAATTTGCCCTTTTGAAAGCAATTCTCGAATTACTGTACTACTAATAGTTTTACCAAAAACTTTTTGTGGTGGAATTTCAAAATATTTATATCCGTATTCAACCTGTTTTTCAGCCAAAAGAGTAACATTTCCCGACTTCTTAGCTCCAAAATAATGATTAAAGCCTGTCGAAATCGACTTCGGAGAAAAGTTTCCAACCAAAACTTCTCTCAAATAATCCTCAGCAGAAAGCATGCAAAGTTTTGAATTAAAATCCAACAGATAAACATAATCAACCCCAAGAGCCTCAATATGTTTTAATCTTTCTTCTCTTGTCAAAATATATTTCGGACCAATTCCACGGAAAAAGCAACACGGATGTTCCTTAAACGTCACAACTGCAGACTTTATTCCGTTGCGTTTGGCAAAATCAACAGCACTTTTTATGACTTTTTTGTGTCCAAGATGAACCCCGTCAAAAAAGCCCAAAGCAAGCGACAAATTCGGTTTTTTACTCAGTTCCGTAAATATCTGCATAATTTGATTATATTACAAAATTTCCATAAAAAATAGCTCCGCAACAAACTTGCAGAGCTATTTTCAGTTTATATTTTTTCAACCTATTTATGAGTTACAGTGCTTTTCAAGTGAAGTTCTCTCAACTGTTGAAGAGAAGCTTCGCCCGGAGCATCACTCATCAAGTCTTTTGCACCCGAGTTTTTCGGGAAGGCAATAACGTCACGGATTGAATCAGTTCTTGCAAGAAGTGCAACCAATCTGTCCAAACCGATTGCAAGACCGGCATGAGGCGGTGTACCGTATTGAAGTGCGTTAACCATAAATCCGAATTTTTCTTTTGCTTCTTCTTCGGTCAAGCCCAAAGCCTTGAAGATTGCTTTCTGAACTTCTGAAGAGTGAATTCTGACAGATCCGCCACCGAGTTCCGTACCGTTATAAACAATATCATAAGCGATTGACTTAACATTGCCCAAGTCGCCCGATTTAAGTTTATCTAAATCTTCGATACAAGGGGATGTGAATGGATGGTGCATCGCCATAAATCTGTTTTCTTAGTCAGAC
>ONYB01000194.1 GCA_900321895.1 uncultured Brachyspira sp. | reverse complement strand
TCACCGACAGCTTTTATGTAACAAGAACCATAGCTCGTGCCCTCTGCTACATTCACTTTGTTAGAACAAGAACCGATAAGCGAACTACCTTCACAACCCGCATCTTTATACAAAGTAAAGGTTACGTTGTGCTTACTGCTAGGGAAAACATCCCAAGAAAAAGTAACGGAAACATCCTGCACTTCGCCTTCATCAGACAATGTTACGGACGGTTTGCTTATATTATCAAGTTTACAATTTTTTTTCGGGGTAGCAAGAACATTATAGAGAACACCAACATCTGCCTCAACTTCGGCAGTACAAGTTCTTCGCCAATCGTTACCCGAACAATTCGTAAAATTTACCAACTGACCCCTCAAATAAATATCACCATCAGCAGAATTCCAGTATTTGTTCATTATTTTAGTAACTTTTATTTTACCCTTTTTTTTTGAGCTACCGGTATATTCTTTGCAAACTACTTTGTCGAGGTAATTGGCATTACTTAAGTACACGGATTTTTCTTTCCATTCACACTGCCAGCCTACGGCAGGAGTAACTTTTATACTATGATCACCAACAGTTTTGCCAAGACAAGAACCACCGTCACAAGTCACCGTTGCATTTCCCTCAACGCTTACAACTATGTCAAAATATTTTGTTTCACTGTCGGGTGAATCCTGATAAATTTTCCCGTCCGAAGTCAAATAATACTTAAAAGTATCAGGTTTCGGACAGGTATTTTTGTCATAAGTACAGTTCGGCTCTTTATCACCGTTTACATCAAATCTTATAATTTCATAAGGTCTTGCCCCATCGAAGTTTGAAATCGGTAAATACCAATCAATCCCTTCAACCGTCGTGAAAGTTTTAGCATCTTCGCTACAATTAACGGTACTGCCTGATGCAAGATTTACTCTTGACGCAAACAGTTCACAGAATTTTGTCTTTGCTTTTATATTATTTTTGTCGGTTGTATAGGTATCAACTTTACCATAGCCGTAGGTTTTCCCCGCAACATTTACGGCAAAAATGCTTGCAAGACCGCTCGTTATTTTAGTCGGCGGGTAAATATCCTCATCATAAGCCAAGTCCGAAACGATATGTTCCATAGTATATTGACCCTTTTTGTGCAACGCTTCCAACTCGTCAGGTCGAATATTCTTCAAAACCGGCAACAAAATCATTGCCAATGCACCAATTAGGGCAAGTGAAATCAAAAATTCCGCCATCGTAAACCCACGCATTTTGCGGAAAACTTTTTTCACAAATATCTGCGGTTTTATAAAATTCATATCCTCAGCTCCTATATGATTATTTTCATAACTCGTGCATAAAACTATCGACAAAACCGCCAACACAACCACATATACAAATACATAAAAACTTACACATTTGTGATGCGGTAGGTAAAACCAGAGTGTTATTCAATTTTTATGGATAATTCTATACTCTGATTATAACATTTTTACCGAACCTTCGCAATATAATTAAGATTTTAAGCTTTTTGATAATTACAATTCGTAATAATTACGTCCTCAAAAACCACGCACGCAAAAAATTTATAAACATTTGTAAATTATTTTCACAAAAATGGCAATAATTTTTCTTCACCACCATTAATCCAGTAACAACATAACGAAAGAGGTAAAATATGACAGATTTATCTATCAACCCATCAGTAGCATTCGGTTGCAGAGGTTGCAAACATGACGCTGAACATAAATCACACAAAACAAGAAACTTTCTTGCAGGCACTGCAGCAGCAGTTGCAACAGCCGGAGCAATAACCGCAGGTGTTGTGTACCGTAAAAATATCAAAAGCTTTGCCGGAGCAGGTCTTGATTTTGTGAAAAAATTGCCTGAACACATAAAAAATCTTCCGGAAACAATAAAAAAAATCCCTGAAAAACTTAAACAAGTTCCGGAATACTTAAAGAAAGGTTACAACACAGTAAAAACAACCATTGGTAACGCTTTTCGTAAATTTAGAAGTTTCTTCAAAAAACCTGGTCAACCTTCAATCTTTGACAATACTCCGGGGTATTCAAATGAAACCAAAGGTATGATTAAAAAAGAAATTTTGGAGATGTTCAGCACAGACAAAATCAAAGCTGAAAAAGCTGCAAGAAAAGCTGAACTAAGAACAATGAGAGAAGATGCAATCGTTGCATATTCAGCTAACAAATAATTTTAAAAGACTTTTTCACCAACAAAAATCCGAATAGAACAACCTTCTCGTCGGATTTTATTTTTATGTATTTTTTATAAACTCAACTCTATAGCCCAAAATCTTTGCAATAGTTTGGCATTCTCTTAGTGAAATCGACTCTCTGGCAAGTTTTCCGTTGATACTGTCTCGGGTGTACTTTTTACCGAGTTCTTTTGTCATAAGTTTTGCTAATTCGGACATAGTCATATTATTCAAAACTAAAAGTGATCGAATAAATTTTTTGTTCTCCATAACAAAATTATAAAGTTATTGACATAGGAGGTCGAATAAAATATCATTAGTGTTGTATGCGACACAAAATGGTCTTATTTACCATTCTTATTAAAAAATATTACTTAGGAGAGAAAAGTAATGGACACACACATTGGTGAAATTTTAAAAAACTTTAGGCTTGAAAGAGGCTATACAATAGCCGAAGTTGCCCAAAAAACAGAAGTTAACGAAAAAGAAATTGAAATTCTTGAAGCTGCAATTACAGAAAGTAACATGGATTTTGTTTTAAAATTGTTGGACTTGTACGATATAAAACTGACTTTTCAAAAACGTAAAAATTAAATTTTTCACTAAAAAAGAGGTCGCACCGAATGGTACAACCTCTTTTTTTAAAAATCAAAAATTATTTTACAAGGTCTTTGAATTTTTTACCTGCTGTGAAAGCCGGAACTGTTTTAGCAGCGATTTTCAATTCAGCACCTGTTTGAGGGTTACGACCTGTTCTTGCAGCTCTTTTTCTAGCTTCAAAAGTACCGAAACCAACCAAAGTAACTTTTTTACCTTTAGCAACTGATTTTTCGATTGTTTCCAAAATAGCTGCAACAACGTCAGTAGTAGCTTTTTGAGAAACTTTTGCTTTCTTTGATACTTCTTTTACCAATTCTTCTTTGTTCATTACGAACCTCCTTCTTCCTTTTGCAAACGGCGATAGAAACCATTTCTTTCCGCATGCTCATATTTTCGACAAACTCATTATAGCATGTTATTCGGATTTGACAAGGGGTTTTGAGGTTTTTTATCAACAAAAGTAAAGTTACACAAGGGTTAACGTAGTATTTGATGCTACAAACTCACTACTCGAGAAGATTTCACGCCTTTTAAACCGAAGAATCGTTGGCACGAGCGAATTTTACATTTTTATAAAAATACTGCAAAATTTGATAAGCATTGTAGCCCTGTTTTGCAAGGTTATTTGCACCGTGTTGCGACATTCCTATCCCATGCCCGTTCTTTTTGACATTGCCGTCAAATGACGGAACTGAACGCAAATATGGTAAATCATTGCCCCATGCTTGTTTTGATGTAACTGTCTGACCGCCCGCGGATGCTGAATAAAATGCAGAAACAACTTTATAATTATATGTCAAAACGAGTCCGCTTGTTTCTTCAACTGCGGTGTTGGTTTTTGAAGTTTCGGCAGTAGCACCGCCGTACGCCTGATCTTCGGGAGTGTCTTTCAAGTCAAACCCGAAGCTCGCACGCTTACCCAAGTTTGCAATAGCGTAACTTCTTGCAGCGATTGCCTGAGCTTTGAGGGCTTCCAACTCCCAACTTGACGGCATTTCAGAGGGAACGACCCCTTTCAGGTAATCTTCCATACCGACATTATTTATAACGGTCAACTTTTGATTTTTGTTTTGAATAATCAAATACCCGCGATACCACTTGTTTTTGGCACTAATAAATCCGTTTGTCGGCGGTTTCAGGACAACATTATCCGAATAAATCTGGTAAAATTTTCCGTCCAACTTAATTGCCATCGTGTTCTTGTAAGGCACAATTTCGTACCCTTTCATGCCTGCAATCCTCGTGACGGTCTTATTTGTATTTGCGTCAATAAGCGAGGTTGCACCCGACGAGCCGACACCGACCCAGCTTGCATTTACCTGCAAACCGATTTTTATCGCATAACACGGATTTGCACTCAAAAGTCCTACTATTAAAAATATGTATAATAAAAACTTCTTCATCACATACTTATTATAACATATTTTGTCTATTTGGGATTAAGCCTTTTGGTCGATTTTTTTCTGTGTCGGTTGCAAACCCAAACCTGCCTTGAACTTGTCACAATATCCTTCCGCAAGTTTTTGACCCATATTGTACGAAGTGATTGAACCGCAAACAAAGGTTATACCTTTTGCGATTGCAGCAACTTTTGAGCTGTTTCCGGATTTGAGAAGGAATTTTGCAATCCCTTTTAAACCTTTTGTATCCTTAACGGCATTAGCGATTTTTGTAACATTCTTTTCATTAAAAACTTTGTCCAGATGAAGTTTCATCATACCTTCACCTGCGAACATGCCTGCCAATCCGCCAGCTTCTGAAAATCCTGTCCCGACCTTGTCATCAGATGTTGCTGTTTTAATGACACTGGATGCACAAATCAACGGGTTAACATTTTTTGTAGCCCACTTTGCAGCTTTTCCAGCATAATCTATGACTTTGCACTCTTTTGCCAACTCTTGAAACGCCTTTGTCGCACTGTTAGCGGTCTTTGCAGTTGTTTCATTATACTTTGCGACAGCCTGAGCTATCTTTGCACCCTGTGCAAACGCAACCGTGCCTCTTGCTTTTTCACCATTCTCAAATTTTTGGAAGTTCCTGTAACAGAATATTCCGCTCGGGACACATACTTCTAAAATTGGAGCTGTTATAGACATAACAATATACCTTTTCAACACTACCTTTACATGTATATAAAGTATTTTGCGAAATAGAAATTGCTTGATAAAAAGATTTTGTTACATTTTTTACAATTATTTGTCAAAAATCTTCATAGCCCTGTCCATAATTCCAAGGCAATAAGAAATCGTCATCCCGTAATTCGTAATCGGAATACCCTTTTCATTAGCCAAAAGTATTCGTGACAAAACCTCTCGCCTGTTTGTCATACACGCACCACAATGAATAATCAAATTGTACTTTGAAATATCAGGCAAATCATGCCCAGCATAATTTTCTATAACCAAATTTTTACCCGTCTTTTTCAACAACAGGTTTGGAATTTTAACTCTTCCGATATCGTCCTCTATTGCGTGGTGTGTGCAACTTTCAAGGATTAAAACCTTGTCGCCGTCTTTGAGTTCATCAATAGCCTTTGCCCCTTCCGCAAAAGCTTTCAAATCACCTTTCAACCTTGCAAAAAGAATTGAAAAAGAGGTCAGCGGAATATTCTCCGGAACGATTTGCGAGACCTCACGGAATGCCTGTGAATCCGTCACGACAAGTGCAGGCGATTCTTTCAAATTGTTGATAGCCTCAGCCAATTCAGAAACCTTGACCGAATAACTCAAGCAATCACTATCCAACAAATCCCTGATTGTCTGCACCTGCGGAAGAATAATTCTGCCTTTAGGAGCTTCCTTATCAATCGGAATTACAAGAATAACCGTGCTTTTCGGCGAAACAAGGTCGCCCACGATTTTTGGAGAATTTACAAAATCCTCGGGCAACATCTTAACCAGCTTTGCCTTAAATTTAAAAACTATCTCTTTATCACTTGTTGCAGAGGTTTTCAAAATCGGAGTATTTTCGCCAACTACAGATTTGACTTTTTCTAATGCAACATCGGAAATCTCTTCAACATCCGACTTATTCACAACAACCATAAAAGGAATTTTCAACTCCTCAAACTTTTTAACAAGCCCGATTTCATACTCATCAAAACCTTTATAATCACAAATAATCACGGCAACATCAGTTCGATTAATTACCTTCATCGTCTTTTCTATACGCTCTTTGCCGAGTGCTGTCGTATCATTAATCCCCGCCGTATCAAGAAAAACCACAGCCCCGACAGGCAAAAGCTCCATTGATTTTTCAACAACATCCGTCGTTGTACCCGCAATCTCCGACACAATCGAGATATCTTGATTAGTAATTCTATTCAAAAAAGCGGATTTGCCGACATTTGTTTTGCCGAAAATCCCGATATGCAAACGCAATGACTTCAAGGTCTTCATAAAATAAAACTCCTCATCTGTGTACATAAAAAGCACCCTCTTTTGACAAGCGGGTGCTTTATACTTTGAAATTGAAAATTAACCTCTGATACCGAGTTTTTTAATCAAAGCTCTGTAACCATCAAGATTTCTGTCTTTCAAGTATGAAAGTAATCTTTTTCTTCTACCTACCATCATCAAAAGACCTCTTTTTGTAGCGAAATCTTTTTGATTGCTTTTAAGGTGTTCGGTCAATTCAATGATTTTCTGGCTAAGCATAGCAATCTGAACTTCAACAGAACCGGTATCTTTTTCGTTTGCACCATATTCTTTAATGATGTCTTGTTTGTTTTTCAAGTTAATTGACATTTTTTCTTCCTTTATGTTGTGAGTGATTATTGGCGTAAGCACTCTACATAGCAAATAATAATATATGAAAAGAAAAAAATCAACCATGATGTTAAGATATTTTTAGTCAATTCGGCAAATGAACGAAAATAGAAAAATTTTTCATCAAAATAAAAAAGCCCTCGATTGCTCGAGGACTTTTTTGGTATATAGTTTCGGGCTTAGCCCTGTTACTATGCTTTGCTTGCTCCTGATTTTTCGATAATTTCTTTTTCGATGTTTGCAGGAACTTGTTCGTAGTTGTGGAATTCCATTGAGAATGTACCACGACCTTGTGTGTTTGATCTCAAGTCTGTAGCATAACCGAACATGTTTGCCAACGGAACTAATGCTCTAACGATTACGTTACCTGTGTTACCTTGAGGTTCTTGACCTTCAACACGTCCACGTCTTCTTGAGATGTCACCGATGATTGTACCTGTAAATTCATCAGGGATTTCGATTTCAACCTTCATCATAGGTTCAAGGATGCAAGGTTGAGCTTTGCGGCAACCGTCTTTAATTGCCATAGAACCTGCGATTTTAAACGCCATTTCTGAAGAGTCGACTTCGTGGTAAGATCCGTCATAAAGTTCAACTTTAACGTCAATCATAGGGAATCCTGCTAAGATACCGCCTTCAAGAGCTTCTTCCATACCTTTTCTTGCAGGTTCGATGTATTCTTTCGGAATAGCACCACCGACGATTTTGTTTTCAAATACAAATCCGGCATTTTCTTCTGCAGGAGAAATTTTGATTTTAACGTGACCGTATTGACCTTTACCACCTGATTGACGAGCAAATTTGGAGTCTTGGTCTGCATTTCCGAGAATTGTTTCTCTGTATGCAACTTGTGGTTTACCAACGTTAGCATCAACTTTGAATTCTCTTAAAAGACGGTCAACAATAATATCAAGGTGAAGTTCTCCCATACCGGAAATAATTGTTTGACCTGTTTCTGTATCTGATTTAACTCTGAATGAAGGATCTTCTTCTGCGAGTTTTTGAAGAGCGATACCCATTTTATCTTGGTCAGCTTTTGTTTTAGGTTCAATAGCAACCGAGATAACAGGTTCAGGAAATTCCATTTTTTCAAGAATGATAGGTGATTTTTCATCACAGAGAGTATCACCTGTAGTTGTGTCTTTCAAACCGACTGCTGCACAAATGTCGCCTGCAAAAACTTCTTGAATTTCGTTTCTTTGGTCAGCGTACATTTGAACAAGTCTTGAAATACGTTCTTTTTTGCCGTTTGTAGCATTTAAAACGTATGAACCCGAAGTCAACTTACCTGAATATACACGTAAGAATGTTAAACGACCTACAAACGGGTCTGTCATAACTTTGAATGCCAATGCAGAGAACGGTTCATCATCAGATGAGTGACGTTCTGTTTTTGTACCGTCTTCGAGTTCACCTTCGATAGCTTTTACATCAACAGGTGAAGGCATATAGTCGATAACAGCGTCTAACATCAATTGAACACCTTTGTTCTTGAATGCGGTACCGCAAGTTACGGGAACGATTTGGTTGTTGCAAACTGCTTTTCTCAATGCAGCTTTTAATTCTTCAACGGTAGGTTCTTCACCTTCCAAGAATTTCATCATCAAATCATCATCTGTTTCAGAAATTTTTTCAATCATTTCTGCTCTGTATTGTTTAGCTTTTTCAAGCATATCAGCAGGGATTTCTTCATCTTTGATGTCAGTTCCCAAGTCGTTAGTGTAAATTTCAGCTCTCATTTTCATTAAGTCAACGAGACCTGTAAATTGGTCTTCTGCACCGATAGGAAGCTGAATAGGAACAGCGTTAGCGCCTAAACGATTTCTGATTTGGTCAACAACTCTGTAGAAGTCTGCACCGGTTCTGTCCATTTTGTTAACAAAAACCATACGAGGAACTTCGTAACGGTTTGCTTGACGCCAAACTGTTTCTGATTGTGATTGAACACCGCCTACTGCACAGAAAACAGCAACAACACCGTCTAATACACGGAGTGAACGTTCAACTTCAACCGTAAAGTCAACGTGACCCGGGGTGTCGATAATATTAACTTGGTGTCCTTTCCATTGAGCAGTTACTGCTGCTGATTGGATTGTGATACCACGTTCTCTTTCTTGATCCATGAAGTCTGTTACGGCTGCACCGTCGTGAACTTCACCGATTTTGTGAGTTTTACCTGTGTAAAACAAAATACGTTCGGTAGTTGTTGTTTTACCTGCGTCAATGTGAGCAGCAATACCGAAGTTTCTGATTTTCTCTAATGGTACTTGTCTTGGCATTTTTGTTTTCCTTTTATTTATACTGATAAATTAACTATTTATGTAAAAATTTTTACATAAAAATAAAAAAATACCAAATAAAATATTTTGAATATGTTACATATTAAAATTGTTTTACAAATTCAAACAAATTTCTATTTATTTTTTGACTCCAAAAAATCTTTCAAAATTTTATTTGCGATTATTGTATTTCCTTTGTCATTCAGATGAACACCGTCTTCGGTCAGAATATTTTCACCTTTGTTATTTTTTAGTTCCTTTTTCATTTCGGAATTTAAATCAATAAATAAAATTGAGTTTTCCTTTGAAATTTCTTTTAAAAATTCATTATAGCGGTTAATTTCTTTGTTCATGGAGGAATTCATGTCTTCTGAAATAATGGTTAAACTCATAATGATAAGTTCCGCATTTTTTGCTTTTTTTATTATTTCACTTATATTTTTCTTATAATCTTCAAAAGTTCCTTCATTAAGCCAAATATCGTTCAAACCGCCCATAAAGAATATAATATCGGGATTTTTTGATAAAACATCTTTATCCATTCTTTTAAGCATATCTGCGGATGTGTTTCCGCAAATTCCTGCAGGTACAGGAATTATATTAAATCCGGCATTAGTGAGACCTGAAACTACTTGATTTACATATCCGTTGGGATTTTCCCATCCGAACTGAGTAATGGAATCACCTAAAAATGCTGTTACAATTGGCTTTTTGTCAGTTTCTTTTTTCATAATAAAAATAAAACTTCCTATTAAAATCAAAACTAATATTAAAAATTTAATTACATCTTTGTTCATAGGTAAATAATCTTTATTTGGTTTTTTATTTTGAGGCTGATTTTTTTACGGAAGAAGTTTTTCTCTTTTTTGCAACAGTTTTCTTCTTTTTTTCTTTTTGTTTTTTGATTTCATCAAGCTTTATTTTTTGGGGAGAAGTCATGTAACAATCTGTTGCCAATAAATCTTCAAAAGCATAACAATGAGTACAAGGAATACCTTCGGCGGGAGGTGCTTTATGCGTGAGCATATTTTTAGCATAAATCATTTTGGGGTGATTCATTGCATTTAAAAATCCATCTTTGAAGGCATTACCACCAAAGTCGTCATTATACAAAGAACAGCAGCCCAAAATTTTTCCATCCCAATTTATTTGAGGTTCTTCCCATAAAAAAGCACAATAAAACCAGTCTGATTGATGATTATTGTACTCTTCAAGCATAACATGCGGAGCCAAGTCAACAGTTATAAGTCCGGTTTGCTCAATTACTTTTTTTTCATCTTTTAAAGGTGACCACTCAGGTTCGCAATTAGGTGTAAATTCAATGTTCATTTTAAGTTTTTTTGCCATTTTTTTGGCAAGAGGTATTTCGTGCTCATTATGACCAAAAACTATAAATTTCCAATTCATAATAGGAAAATCAGACTTATATTTTTTCTTATAAAAATTTATTTTTTTTACATTTTCGATAACTTTATTAAAATCACCATTAATTCTATATTGTCGGTATGTTTCTTGAGAAGCACCATCTATAGAAACATCCATTGAGCGAAATTGGTATTTTACAAGTGTTTCTGCCATACCTTCAGAAAGGTAATTTAAGTTAACTCCGTTGCCCGCATATAATTCAATATTTTTTTTGTATGCATATTTTATAATTTTTTCAAGTTCAGGATTAAGAAAAATTTCTCCGTGGTTTGAAATTTCAATGCTTTCAAAATTATTTGCATCGACAAATTTTTTAAAATCCGAAAATTTTAAATTTCCGAGCTTGCAACCTTTCTCAACCCCCTCAGGATCCATTCGCATATAGCATTTAACGCAATCAAGCTGACATTTTGAACAAGCTTCTATTCTTACTTTTTTTGGCAATTCGGACTCATCTTTGTAAGCTTCAAAGTAATATTCTTCTTTCATGGTAAATTTTTTGCGAATTTTTTGAGGCATATTTACAAAATTCCTTCAACTTTCGGTGATTTTATCCAAACATTATTTTTGTACATATCTTTATATACCCAGCATCTTGAACAGGGAATATCTTTGGCCGGTTTTGCTTTATTT
>ONYB01000049.1 GCA_900321895.1 uncultured Brachyspira sp. | reverse complement strand
TCCTGAGCCAGGATCAAACTCTCCATTGTCAGAAAGTTATTAGTTTCTGCTATCTCTAGCAGTTTCTAGCTCATTTTTAAACATTTTGTGTTGTTTAGCACGTCTGTCTTTTCTCATTAGAATTAACAAGTTTCTTTTCAGCTATTCTGTTTTCAATGTGCATAGTGCATCATCTATTAAACTTTTATTTTAAGTTTTGATTTCAGCTATCCGACGGTATTAAATCAACTTTCAGTTAATAACCTAACTCGGTTTCTTCATCATATCACTTAATTTTTAATTGTCAAGCAGCTAGTTTATATTTCTTTAAATTTGCTATTTAACTTTTTGAAAGTTCTTTGTGTCTGAGCACATTTATGATTGTATACAAAAAGATTTTAAAAATCAAGCACATGTTTTTATTTTAATTAACATGTCTTAATAATGCAAGGAAAACCAACAATATCAATGTTTTTGGCACAATTCGCATGCTCTTTTTATAGTGACGTAGAAAAACTTTTATTGTTCCACAAAATTCTATATAATAATATATAGTCATGGAAAATATAAAAAAATACATTTTAGAAAATCACAAAAACCATTGTACGGTCAAAGTTTCAAGCAATTCTGCGGAAGGTGAAATCTTAAATAAAATCGCAGAAAAAGTCATGTGCGGTGGAATTTTGCTAAAACTTGAAAACTCCGACATGGCGGATGGGGATTTTTTAGAGATCTGCAAAAAAGTCAAGCAACTTTGTGCAGAATTCGATGCCCTGCTAATTATTGCCAAACGACCAGACCTCGCTCACCTTTGCCACGCCGACGGAATTTTTCTCGGCGAGCATGATATTAATATACATGATGCTCAAGAAATCCTTGGCAAAGATGCGATCATCGGGGTGAAATATCCGCAAGAAGAGGCGGATTATTGCGAGCAACCCGACACGTAAAACGATTAATTTGTCGACTTTTTCAAATGTAATTTTTGCTCCCAAGCCCATGCGGTTTTCACGATGTCGTCGATATTTGTGTATTTCACTTCCCAACCGAGAACTTTTTTAGCTTTTTCGTTCGACGCATACAAGATATCGGGGTCGCCCTCACGTCTTGCTCCAATAACTGTCGGAACTTTTCGTCCCGTAACTCTTTCTACGGAAGAAATAATTTCTTTTACAGAATTTCCCCTGCCTGTGCCAAGATTTATAAATTCGCTTTCCGCACCTGCTAACAAATTCTGCAAAGCCAAGCGGTGAGCCGATGCCAAATCATCCACATGTACGTAATCCCTTATGCAAGTGCCGTCAGGCGTATTGTAATCTTCACCAAAAATCGTAATCTTTTCTCTTTCGCCGGTAAGAGTTTGCAAAATCAACGGAATGAGGTGAGTTTCAACCCTGTGCCATTCCCCGATTTCTTTTTCAGTCGATGCTCCTGCGGCATTAAAATATCTCAAGGCATAATATTTTAGTCCATAAGCTCTGTCGTAATCTTTAAAAATCTTTTCTATGGTTAATTTAGTTTGTCCGTATGGGTTTATTGGATTTTGCGAATGTTTTTCGTCGAGCGGCATATATTTTGGCTCACCGTAAGTTGCACAAGTTGAAGAGAAAACAATCTTTTTGCAATCATTTTCCAACATAACTTTTAAAAGATTGAGGGTGTTTACAACATTGTTATAGTAATATTTTTGCGGGTTTTGCACAGATTCACCAACATAAGCAAACGCCGCAAAATGCACAACCGCATCAATTTTATTTTCCTCAAAAACTTTTCCAATCCCATCAACATCACACAAATCGACCTCATAGGTTTTCAAACCGTCAACAAACTCCCTGTGACCCTCCGAAAAATTATCCAAAACAATTACATTAAAACCATTTTTATTAAGCTCGTGAACAGTGTGGCTTCCGATATACCCCGCCCCGCCTGTAACTAAAATCGTACTCATAACCGCCTCCAATCTGTGACAATTATAATAAAAAAACAAAAAAATGCAAAAAATAAATGATTACTGATTTTATTCCATAGCTTTAGCAACACGGTAGAGGGTTAATTGCTTGTCTTTACTGAGGTTATCATAGATTTTTATTAATTCGTCTTTGAAATCTTCGCTTTTTATGTTTGTGTAGCGGAAGAGTTCGTAGAGTTCGACATCGAGGGCGTTTGCAATTTTTTCAAGCGTACCGATTGTGGGAAAGTTTCTGCCGACTTCGAGTTTGCTGATATAGCCGACATCGAGGTCGAGCTTTTCCGCAAGCTGTTCTTGCGTAATTTTCTTCTGCTTTCTGTATTCCTTAATCTTCAATCCCAGTAATTCTTTAGTTTGCATAACACACCTCATTTGTAATTTTATTTATTATCTGAATTAAAATTAAGGTATAAATTTTGCTAATTAAATAAAAACTGGCACAAGGATTGACAAAAGTGGCAATATAAGTGATAATAATAATGTAATCGGCAGAATTTTGGAGGTTATTTTGGAAAAAAAGATTAATTTAAAGGATTTACAGAACGTAGGGAATTTTGAAAAAACAGGTAAGGTTGCCTTCAC
>ONYB01000007.1 GCA_900321895.1 uncultured Brachyspira sp. | reverse complement strand
TTTGCGAGTTCTCGGGAATTTTGATTTTAATTCGTCGAGCTTTTCCAATGCCGTCATCAAAGACTTTTCATCTCTCAATATTCCGCAATAATTCCACATAATATCTTTCAATTCAGCCTTAAATACACCTGTATCAATCGGTTCGACATCCTCGTCTTCTTCAGAATATTGGTCAATAATTGATTTGATATTAGCATCAATACTTTTTGGTGCGTCGAGGTTTTGAGTTTTTAAAAAGTCTGCAACTTCATAAGCACAAACAACACATTCCAGAAGAGAATTGCTTGCGAGCCTGTTTCCGCCGTGAAGACCTGTACTTGAAACCTCACCTATTGCGAAAAGTCCGTTAATAGAAGTTCTTCCCTCAACATCCGTTCTAATTCCGCCCATAAAGTAGTGAGCCGCCGGTGCTACAGGGATAAAATCTTTTGAAATATCAATTCCGTGTTCAAGACATTTTTTAGAAATTGTCGGGAAACGTTCCGCAAGTTTAGCCTTGTCAATACAAGAGGCATTGAGATACACATTTGCGAGGTGGTTTCTCATCATTTCGTTATAATTTGCACGGGTCACAATATCTCTCGGTGCAAGTTCTTTTCGCTCGTCGTATTTTGCCATAAACTCCATACCGTCAGCATCTACAAGTTTTGCACCTTCTCCACGAACAGCCTCTGATATCAAAAATCTGTTTACATCATCATCAAACGCCAAAGCGGTTGGGTGGAATTGAACAAATTCCATATCCTGCATAACCGCACCTGCATTGTACGCAATCGCAAGCCCGTCACCTGTTGCTCCTTCCGGATTTGTAGTATACTTGTAAAGTTGCCCGATACCGCCTGTTGCAAGGATTACCGCAGGGGAATAAACAGTTTCGTATTCGCCTGTCATATTGTTGAACACCAATACTCCTCGGCATTCTCCGTTTGAATTTATAAGAAGTTCCACAACGGTTCCTTCCTCGTAAACATCAATATTGTTATTATTTTGAACCTGTTCAACGAGAGATTTCTCAATCATTTTACCTGTCGCATCACCGCCGGAGTGAAGGATTCTTCTTACGCTGTGTGCTGCTTCTTTTGTAAAACAAAGGTTTCCGTCCTTATCTCTGTCAAACTCTACCCCGAAATTCAACAAATCCTTCACAACTTTGTCAGAATTTTCTGAAATGAATTTAACCGTGTTAAATTCGCTCAAGCCCGCACCAGCCTTGATTGTATCACTAATATGAGATTCCGTGCTGTCGCACTTGTTCTCTTTCAACACTGCAACCATGCCACCTTGTGCGTATTTGCTGTTGCTTTCGCCCAATTTCGATTTTGTAATAAGCATGATTCCGTCAGGAAGCTTTGCTTGCTGTTCAATTTTTAATGCGGCATAAAGTCCCGCAATGCCACTGCCCACAATGATTGTTGAATATTTGGAGTATTTCATAATTTATAAACCTTATAGTTTGTTCTAGCGTAATCTGTCAACGTATATAATAATCCAAAATAATAAATTTTGCCACAAAATTCACTATTTTAATAAATTCTTTATTTTTATAATACAAATTCACAAGGTTTTAATATTGCCGACAACTTTGTGCAAAAAGACGATTAAAAAGAAAATTTCAAAGTTTATAAATAGAATAGACAAACCATAAAAAGATGAGGGAGGAAATTATGCCAATTACACCTGTTAGAATTCTTTTGGTAGAAGATCACAAGCTGATGCGTGTCGGGCTGAAATCTCTGTTTGAAGAGCATAAAGATCTTGAGGTAATTTCGGAAGCACAGAGCGGAAAAGAGTCTGTTGAAAATTACAAAATTTCGCACCCCGATGTAGTTTTGATGGATATCGGATTACCCGATATAAGCGGAATTGAGGCAGCAAAAAGAATTATTGAAGGAAACGGCAACGCAAAAATAATTATGCTTACCTCACATATTTCGGAACAAGAAGTTATGGACTCATTGTTAGCCGGTGCTTGTGCTTATGTGATGAAGGATATAAATATAGAAATTCTCAAAATGATTATCCGAACGGTAAAAGAGGGAGCTATGTGGCTTGATCCGCAGGTTGTACCGATATTACGTGACAAAAATTGCGGTGTAATTCCGCCACGCCAAATGTCGAGAGCAATGTTCAAGGAACAGCACGCAAATCTTACCCAAAGAGAATATGAAGTTCTAAAACTCGTCGTGGACGGAAAATCCAACAGCGAAATTGCACAAGAGTTGACGATTTCTGAGCACACAGCAAAAGCTCACGTCTGCAACATTATCCAAAAACTTGTCGTAGACGACCGAACTCAAGCTGCCGTCAAAGCCCTTAAAGAAGGGCTTGTATAACTTTTAGAACTCCCTTGGTTTTACGCCACGCAACCAGTTGGATTCGATTTGCTCTAAGGAAATTCCCTTAGTTTCAGGTACAAAGAAGTATACAAAGACTATGCACAAGAACGATACTGCAGCAAAGCCCCAGAACGTATACGCCCCGCCAATTCTGTGCATTAATATCGGAAAACTTCCGACAACAAAGAAATTGAAGGCGAAGTTCGCAACCGTACAAATGCTCATCGCAAGTCCTCTTATCTTGAGCGGAAAGACTTCTGATACGATAATCCAACCGATAGGTCCGAGGCTCATCGCAAAACAAATAATATAAGTTACCAAACTTCCGACAGCAACCCATTTCAAATTAGCACCCAAAACGCCCTCAAAGGCAAACGCCGAACCCAAGGCAAACAAACTCAGCATTACGCCCGTCAAACCGAAGTACAAAAGAGGTTTTCTGCCGAGCCTGTCCGTGAAAAATACCGCAACAATCGTCATCAGGAAGTTTACAACTCCAATTCCCGTCGTTGCATAAATTGCGTTAAGGTTTGAGTCAAACCCTGCCGTTTTAAATATCGTCGGGGCGTAGTAAATAATCGTGTTTATCCCTGTACAAATTTGGGCAAACATAATCCCGATACCGACAACAAACGGCATAATCATCCACTTTTTAAACCTGAAATTTGATTTTGCACCGCCACTTTCTGCGTTGATTGTATCTTTTATTTGCTTAATTTCAGCGTCAACATCCGTATCCGGTTCAATCTTTTTGAGAACTCTTTTTGCTTCTTCGTCACGATTTTTGCTGACAAGCCATCTCGGAGTATCACCCATAAAGAGCATTCCGACAAGCAAAACCGCCCCAGGTAAAATTCCTGCCATCAACATCCAACGCCAGTTATAAACAGCTTGTGCAAACGCAGCATTAATAAAGTATGAGAACAAAATTCCTGCCGTAATTGCCCACTGGTAGAGCGATACAAGAGTTCCACGAAGAGCCTTCGGCGAAACCTCTGACAAATACAGGGGAACGACAAAGTTTACTATGCCGACAGCAAGCCCGACAAGTATTCTTGAGGCAATCAGCACATAGATATTGGGAGCAAGCCCGCACAAAATCGAACCTGTGATAAAAATTACGGCAGTCGCCATAATTATCTTTTTTCTACCGAAAACATCAGCCAAAATTCCATTTGTGGCTGCCCCGATGACAGCACCTATCAATACGGAACTTACCAAAATTCCCTGCATAGAATCCGACAAATTCCAAGATTCGTTTATAAACAACAGTGCACCAGAGATTACGCCTGTGTCATAACCAGACAACAATCCGCCCAAAGATGCCACTATCGCAACAACATACAACCATAAAAACGCAATTTTTCTCATTTTTTATGCTCCCATAACAATAAACACAGTATATTTATATTGTAACGTGTTTTTGTCAGACTTTACAGGGGGTTGTAAAGTTTTGTGAAGAAAATCCCCAAAATTTCTTGCTACATTAGCATGCCGTTTTTCATCGCAACATAAATCGCTTGTGTTCTGTTTTTTGAGGAAAGTTTCTTCAAAATCGAACTGACACAAGCCTTTACGGTATGCGGACTGATAAAAAGTATACTTGCAATCTCTGAATTTTCCAGCCCTTGCGTCAAAAGTTTGAGGACATTCATTTCTCGTTCGGTTAAATTTCTTATTTCCATTTCTTTCTCCTGATTATATTTTAGAGAAGAAAATTGAATTATAAAGCTTAAACCTTAATAATATCTCCGACTTTTACAATCTTAATATTTATTTTTATCAGCTTCGGTAATTTATCTCAAAACTTTGCACGGATTACCGACCGCAACCACCCCTGACGGAATATCTTTTGTTACGACGCTACCTGCCCCAATTACGGTGTCAGAGCCAATTTTAACGTTTGGCAAAACCGTAACGTTTTACCAAACCACACGTTGTCTCCGACCGTAATCGGCAATGCATATTCAAGTCCGCTGTTTCGGTTTTCGGTGTCAAGCGGGTGAATTGCACAGAAAAAGTTGCAATTAGGACCAATCAAAACGTTATCACCAAAAGTTATCTTGTTACAATCGAGCATGACGCAGTTGTGATTGATGTAAAAGTTCTCGCCGATTTCGATATTGTAGCCGTAATCGCAGAAAAAGTTTGATTCAATATTAAAATCACCCTTAATTTTGCCGAAGAGTTTACGAATAATCGTCTTTCGCTCCTCAATTTGTGAAGGTTTCAAGCTGTTAAATTCATAACACAAATCTTTTGCTTTTATTCTGTCCTCAAAGAGTTTTTTGTCCTTAAAAGCCTGATAAGCAAGCCCCTTTAGCATTTTTTCTTTTTCGTCCATAATAACCTCACTTTTTAGATTATTATAACAGAAAAGAGCTCCAATTTACTATTGGAGCTCAACTTCTTCGTTAATTTCGGTAACTTCTTCCTTTGCGGGATTAACTGTATTTATCGGAACATTGTGCCTGTATTTCACCCACAGTCCCATATCTATCAGCAAGAACAGGACGTTCAGCAAATACAATGCCAACACAATATCGTAACTGTACAGCAATTTATTCACAATACCGCAAACATATCCGAGCAAAATCAAAAGAGAAAACCAAATGCTTTTTCCGTGCACACATTTTGCTTTATACGTTTTATATGCCGCAAGCGGCCAACTTACACCGAAACAAATAAGCATTCCTGCTTCATATACGCTCATGATTTTTGTCCTTTCCTATATCTTTACTTATAATTTCCCCTCTACCTCCGGGAGAGGGCTTAAAATCGGATTGAGGCAATGCCGAATGCCAGATTTTAAGGAAGAGGGTAATATAAAATTTCACCCATATTATACACCTAATAAAAATTTTGAAAAGTTTTTTTAATAAAAACTTTATACTGCTGTATTTTTGATTATCTTTGTGTTAAACTTCGGATATAATACTAATTTGTTTAAGAGAGGGAATGATGAGTAAACGAGTATTGGTAACAGGTGGAGCCGGATTTATAGGAAGTCATTTATGCGAAAGACTTTTACAGGACGGCAATGACGTTATTTGTCTTGACAATTTTTTCACCGGTTCAAAGGATAATATCAGACATTTATTGAAAAACGACCATTTTGAATTGGTTCGTCATGACATTACGAAGGAATATTTTGCAGAGGTTGATCAGATTTATAACATGGCGTGCCCTGCAAGCCCGCCACACTACCAGTACAACGCAATCAAAACAATTAAAACCTCAGTAATCGGGGTAACTCACATGCTCGGACTTGCAAAACGTTGCAGAGCGACAATTTTGCAAGCTTCAACAAGTGAAGTCTACGGTGACCCTAAAGTTCACCCGCAAAGAGAAGATTACTGGGGAAATGTAAACCCTATAGGAATCAGAAGTTGTTATGACGAAGGGAAACGCTGTGCTGAAACACTTATGATGGATTACCACAGACAAAACGGCGTTGATACAAGAATTATACGAATCTTTAATACATACGGACCGAACATGGATATGAACGATGGACGTGTTGTTTCAAACTTCATTGTTCAGGCTTTGCAAAACCACGATATCACAATTTACGGCGACGGTTCGCAAACTCGTTCATTCTGCTACGTTTCGGACTTGGTAGAAGGTATCGTCAGAATGATGAACAACCCGCAAAAGTTCATAGGACCTGTAAACTTGGGCAATCCGTCCGAAAGAACGATTTTGGATTTTGCAAAATTAATCATAGAAATGACAAATTCAAATTCAAAAATCGTTTACAAACCGCTTCCGGGGGATGATCCAACCCAGAGGAAACCTGACATTTCGCTTGCGAAAAAAGAACTCGATTGGGAGCCGAAAGTCGACATCCGTGAAGGTTTGACAAAAACAATAGAATATTTTGACAGAAAAATAAAGGAGAATAAATAGATGAAAGTATGTGTAGTCGGAACGGGATACGTAGGTCTTGTTGTCGGAACTTGTCTTGCAGAAATGGGAAACTCTGTAGTTTGTGTAGACAACGACTTGGAAAAACTTGCAAAACTGGAAAAAGGCATTGTTCCAATCTATGAACCGGGGCTTGAAGAATTAATAAAAGTAAATGTTTCGGAAGGCAGACTGACATTTTCATCTGACATAAAAGAATCTGTTCAAAAGTCACTCGTATGCTTTATCGCAGTCGGAACTCCACAGGGAGAAGACGGTTCGGCGGATTTGAAATATGTTTGCCAAGTTGCGGAAAGCATCGGTAAATCAATGAACGGTTACAAAGTTATCGTTGACAAATCCACCGTTCCTGTTGGCACTGCGGACAAAGTTACGGACATCATCAAATCCGTATACGACGGGGATTTCGACGTTGTTTCAAACCCTGAATTTTTGAAACAGGGTGCTGCTGTTGACGACTTTTTAAAACCTGACAGGGTTGTAATCGGTTCAAATTCACAAAAAGCAACCGAAATTATGCAGGAATTGTATGCACCGTTCTTGAGAACAGGCAACCCTGTAATCATTATGGATGTAAAATCTGCCGAAATGACAAAATATGCGGCAAATTCCTTCTTGGCAGTAAAAATTTCTTATGCAAACGAAATTGCCAATATTTGCGAAAAAGTCGGTGCTGACGCAGAAATGGTCAGAATTGGGATGTGTGCCGACAAACGTATCGGTTCACAGTTCCTTTTCCCGGGGCTCGGATATGGCGGAAGCTGTTTCCCGAAAGACGTCAAGGCACTTTTAAAAATCGCAAAAGATAACGAATGCGACTATCAGCTTTTACAGTCAGCAGATGACGTCAACAAAAGACAACGTCAAGTATTTATCAAAAAAATCTTGAACCGTTTCGGCGAAGATTTGACAGGCAAAACCTTTGCCGTATGGGGATTGGCGTTCAAACCTAAAACAAACGATATGCGAGAAGCTCCTGCAATCACTATTATCAATGCCTTGTTGGAAAGAGGAGCAAAGGTTCAAGCGTATGACCCTAAAGCATTTGACAGTGCAAGATTTATTTTCAAAGACAGAATTGAATACGCAAAATCCTCTTACGACGCATTGAACGGTGCGGACGCAATGCTGTTGTTGACAGAATGGAACGAATTCAGAAGACCTGATTTTGACAGAATAAAATCACTTTTGAAAACCCCTGTAATCTTCGACGGCAGAAATCAGTACAACGCAAAACGCTTGTTGGAAAGAGGGTTTGAATACACCCAAATCGGCAAAAAGACTATGTAAAAATAATAAGTGAGAAGTGAAGGGTGAAAAGTGAAAAGCCCTTTATGTAAAGCTAGTATTGATGACACTGCGTTTTCCCACACTGCAGCTATCTAAAAGGTAGAGGGAGAAGCTTAGAGAAATTTTCAACATAAAAAATCCTCGCAAAATTTTGCGAGGATTTGCTATTATTTTATTGTCCG
>ONYB01000085.1 GCA_900321895.1 uncultured Brachyspira sp. | reverse complement strand
GCTGTGCCATAATTTGAGCATAAATCTTGTAAGCCTCGCCATCCTTCGGGTTAAGTTCCAAAGTCTTGGCAAGTTTTTCAAGTGCGTCTTGAGTTTCGCCGTTTTCATAATCTATTACGGCAAGGTTGAAATACGCCCAACTGTAATCCGGCGACAACTCCAAAACTTTATAAAATTCTTCTGCGGCAGCTTCCTGATCTCCCAAAGTTTTAAAGATATTCCCGATATAAAAATGGGCATATATATCCTCATTGTTTATATCAATAGTGTTTTGAAAATTTATCATCGCATCAATCAAATCGCCCTTTTTGAAATAGCAAATGCCGAGACTGAAATACGAATTTGAGTCCTGTGTATCTTTCTCCAGAACTTTTTTAAAGCACTCGATACCTTCGTCGTACTCTTTGAGCTCAATATAAACAAGCCCTAAATTGTAGCACGCATCCGTTTCTTCCGGCGAAAGCTCCATTGCTTTTTTATACGCAACAACGGCTTTCGGGTACTGTTTCAATTTTTCAAAAACAATCCCTAGATTGTAATAAATTCCGCTATCTTGAGGGAAAAAATCTTTTAAATAAGCAAAATGTTTAAGAGCCTCTTCCGGAAAGCCGCAATCCAACAACAGCACGGCAAGTTCACGTCGTGCTTGAAAATTCTTAGGGTCTTCCGTTACGGCTTCCTGCAAATCCTGTATTCTATCTATATTCGACATACTTTTATAATATCAACAAGATTTACAATATGCAATAATATTTGATTTTTTGTTAAAATATGGTAAAATAATCCAAAATAAGAGGAGAATAAAATTATGAAAATAAAATTATTAGCAATATTAGTCGGTTTGTTTATCGCTGCACAGAGCGTAATTGCAGCACCTTTTAACGCAAACGCAAAAACGAAACGAATTCCTGCCGGAACAAAATTCAAGTTGGAGTTGCTTTCACCACTTTCAACAGCAGAAGGTGGCGGACGTGATTTCTCCGCAATTCTTTTGACAGACCAAACAGCAGATTCTGATGTAATCTTGCCGTCAGGTTCGCTTGTCAGAGGTAGCATCAAATCAGTAACACCTTCAAAAAGACTTTCTCGTGGTGCAGTGATGTATCTCGATTTTGACCATGTTGTAACTCCAAACGGCAGACAATTACCGCTTTCACTTTCAATCATCGGCAGAAATGACATGACTTATGACGGCGGAATTACGACAACAAAAGGTTATGGCGACGCATTAAAACAAAACTGGACAAACACAAAGGAAATCACATCAAACTGTGTTGACTGGGGTAACGATGTTGCAAACGACGGTCCAGTAAAATATTTGACTGTTCCTGCAGGTGCAATCGGCGGAGCAATCGGTGGCGGAGCATACTATGTCTACAATGCGGTTGCAGACTTGATTAAAAAAGGTGAAGATGTAAACCTCAAAACCGGCGAAGTCATTGAGGTAATATTGTCCGAACCTGTCGACGTTCCGGTTATTTAGATAAAAGGGGAATAACTCCATTTATGTGGCATTGCTTTCTTTAATATCCTCCAAGTGTCTACTTCATTTGGAGGATATTTTGTGTATTTAATAAAGAATTAAAATTATTATGTCGAATTCATCTATATACACATTTTATTTGGAGCTCAAAAATGTCAGAACAAATTTTAATGCAACCTGCAATTACCGAAAACAGTTCAGAAAAGTCAGAAAAAGCCAAAACTTCTTTGGAAAAAGCTCGTTTGGCTCACGAAAAATATCTTATCCGACAAAATAACAAAGATTTGCAGGATGCCATAAATAATTATATTGATGCGGTAAAATACGACCCGACTATCCCTGAAACGTACTACCGTTTGGCAAGTCTAATGTGGGAACAAGGTCAAATTAGCGTCAATGCAGCAATAGACCAGTGCAAAACAGCGGTTTCGCTTGCACCTGAGAACATGAATGCACATCTCTATGCAGGTTTCTTCATGAAGATGGCTGAAAAATACCCTGAGGCGATGGATGAATTTAAATCCGCCGTCAAAATGGGAAAATTTAATTCCGCAAGACCTCGTCTTGTGCTTTCGCAAGCTATTTTGCAAAAAATCAATTCTCAAGAAGGTGAATTCAAAGACTACTTGCAATTCGTATACTACTTTCTTTCGGGAAGTGTCATGCTCGCATGGGACAGACCGTCGTTAAAAATGTTCTACAAAAACATTTCTGACGACATATCGGTCTTTACCTTCAATATAGTTGGAAAATTTTTGGAAAAATTTAAACTCTACCCAGCTGCTGAAAATATTTACAAAAAAGCTATCATGGAAACAAACCATGGTGAAGTTTTCTACAACAGAATGGGCGATTTGGCACTCAAAAACGAAGAAATCGACCTTTCCGCAGACTGCTACAGAAAAGTTTTGGAGTCAAACCCGCTTAACAGAGAAGTTTTGATTAAATTAGCAACGGTTTTGCAGACCTACTATCCTGAAAATACTGACGAAACAATAGATTGCTACGAAAAACTGCTCGAATTTGATGTCGATACCGCAAGAATTTACTACGAACTTGGACATCTTTATTTGAGAAAAGAAGACAAAATCAACTCAATCAGTGCTTTCAAATTGGCACTCGAAAGAGATGAGGAAAACCCGTTCTTCAACAACTCACTTGCTTATGCTTATTCAAAAGCAGAACTTTACGACGATGCTATTGAGCACTATCAAAAGGCAATCGCACTTAACCCTGACAACGAGTGGACATCCATTGTTTGTCAAGCGTTAGGTTCAATCTATGCAGAATGCAAAGGCAACATGGAAGCTGCAATCGCGACTTATCAGGCAGGAATTATTCTTGACCCGAAAAATTATGATTTGGTAATTTCGCTCGGCGATGTCTACATGGCACAGTACGATTTGGAAAATGCAATCCGTACATACTGCGACGCAATCACGCTTTGCCCTGACAACTACAGAGGATATTCAAAAGCAGGTATCGCACTTTGGGAAAAGGATTATTTGGAAGAGGCACTTGTGGCTTATCACAAATCAATCGAGCTTAACCCTGAAAATGCATTCTCTCACAACAATCTCGGCATAATTTATATGGACGGATTGGGAGATGCCGAAGAAGCTCTTGAGTATTTTGAACAAGCGATTGAACTTGACGAGACATACACTCTTGCCTACTTCAACGCAGGTCGAGCAAGTCAAATGATGGGCTTTACTAACGATGCGGCCCACTACTATCAAATGGCACTCGACATGAACTCAATCACAAATGAGCTTGACGAGGACGACATTCGAGAAAGATTGCACAAATTGTTTGAAGTTTAAAAAGTTTGTCGGGAGGAAACTCCCGACTTTCGATTTTTATAAAGTTTTTGACACTAAATGCAGAACAGATTAGAACAGGCTCAACTGCTCTTTTTCTTCTTTTAATTTCTCAAAATGTTTTCGCAAAAAAGACGGTCTGTGGAATTCCGTCAATCCATATTTATCAATGGCGGCAAGGTGTTCCTTGGTCAAATACCCCGCATTTTTCGCCCAACCGTATTGCGGATATTTTTCGTCGAGTTCTTCCATATACCTGTCACGTGTGACTTTTGCCAAAATGCTCGCAGCAGCAATCGACGCAGATTTTGAATCGCCCTTCACCACCCAGCGTTGTGAGCACATGTCAAAATCTTTAATCATCTTGTTGCCGTCCACCAGCACCATGAACTTTGTCATATTGCCATCAAGAGTTTCCGCAAGAGAGGCACGTTTCAAAACATCTTCAACCGCAAGTTTCATCGCCTTCAACGATGCATTCAAAATATTTATCTTTTCGATTTCGTCCACACCGACGCAAACCGTATGGTTAATCGTTTCTTCTTTAATAATATCATAGAGCGTTTCACGCTTTTTCTTTGAAAGTTGTTTGCTATCATTTAGAATTGAAAGTTTTTCAATTAGAGCTCGGGAACGTTTGTGAAAGCACACCGCACTTGCAAAAACACCACCTGCCGCAGGGCCTCTGCCAGCCTCATCAGTGCCGATAATCATGTGGTTTTTATAATAAACATCAAACGCAAAAAGTTTGATAATATGCGAGTCTTTAGTTAGCTCTTCCACGTTTATCCCTCAAAATCATCAAGAATAAATTTACCGATTTTACCTTCTCGAAAATCACGTAAAACATAAGCCGCAGTTCTTGTCACATCAGGGCTTCCGCCTGAAATAATCCAATTTCGTTTCAGTGCAATATTGTCAAGCGTCAATTCATCCTCTTCAATTCCGTAATACGCACGAACCACGCTTGAATATTTTTCGTCCAACATGTCTAACAAGTCTTGTGCAACAGGTTCGTTTGAATAAGCGTTTTCGGAAACGCCGTTTACAAAAGCCAATTTCAACGCTGCATTTTGGTCATCTTGCCTCATCGGGATAATCCCAGGAGTATCAAGCAAATCAAGTTGTGGATTGATTCTAACCCACTGTTGTTGGCGAGTTACACCTGCTTTTGCACCGGTCTTTGTTTTTGAGGAACGAGTCAATTTATTAATAATACTGGATTTACCTACATTTGGCATGCCGACAACCATGACCCTTGCGGGACGTCTTAACAACCCCTTTTTCATAATAGCTTGAATTCTCGGCTCTGAAAGTTCAACAGCCTTTTTAACAATTTTGTTAAGATCTTTTGAATTTTTTGCGTCAGAAAGGAAAATAGGAGCGTTATATTTTTCCTCAAGTGAGGAAATCCATTTTTTGAGCTCGTTTTTGTCTGTCAAATCGGACTTATTAAGCAAAATTAAACGGGGCTTATCTTTCAACAGCCCCGTAATATTATCGTACATGCTCGACTCAGGGAGTCTTGCATCAACTACCTCAATTACTGCATCCACTAGCGAAAGCTGTTCTTTCAGTTTTCGTTCTGCTTTGGCAATATGCCCCGGATACCAGTGTATGTGAGTCTTATTTCTTTTCAATTTTTTCCTTAATTCTTGTAGCTTTACCTGAACGTTCTCTCAAGTAGTACAATTTAGCACGTTTAACATCACCACGTCTAACAACGTTGATTTTGTCAATTCTTGGAGAGTGAAGCAAGAATACACGTTCTACACCAACACCTTGGAATACTTTTCTGACAGTGATGGTTTTGTTGATACCGGAACCGTGTTTTTTAATAATAGTACCTTCAAAAGCCTGAAGTCTTTCTTTGTTACCTTCAACGATTCTAACGAATACTCTAACTGTATCCCCCGGATTTACGTCCGGAACTTCTTTTTCCATATAAGGTTTTTCTAATTCATCAATAATAGGGTTCATTTTCCTTTTTCCTTTATATTTAACTTAATAATACTAACTATTAAATTCCTTAATCGGTCTTTTAAATATTTTCCACAAAAATACACACCGACGCACGTAAGTATAATAATGGTAGTATAAAGTAGAAAAATTTGCAAGCAGTGTTAAAAAATGTTTACTTAGTGACGGTGGAAAACAAAAGCGTCGACTGTTGCTCTAAATAAGTTAATAGGTGAATAAGTGAATTCGCCCTGTCGGGCTAGTGAATAAGTTCTTATCGTTCGCTACGCTCAAAAGTAGCTTTGGTGCGTAGCAACTGCTTTGAACTTATTTTCTTATTCACTTTTCACTCCGTAACAAGCTTTCCACATCCGCCCGTTCATGCTATAATCAAATTATGAGTATAATTGCTGACGACAATAGTTTTAAAAAAGTTGATATAAACGCAAAAGAAAAAAATCCTGTCGTGAAACCCGAAGAAATCGATTATGACAGAAATTTTGAAAGTTCAATCAGACCTAAAAGTTTTGATACATATATCGGGCAATCTGCCCTTAAAGAAACTCTTAAAATAACGATTGCCGCAGCAAAAAAACGGGGAAAACCGCTTGATCACCTGCTTTTTTACGGGCCTCCGGGGCTTGGAAAAACTACGTTAGCGGGGGTTATTGCAGAACAAATGGGAGTTGATATTAAAATCACTTCTGCACCCGCACTTGAGCGACCTCGTGATATTATCGGGATTTTGATGTCCCTTAAGGGTGGAGAAATTCTCTTTATTGATGAAATTCACAGGCTCAATAAAGTTGCGGAAGAAATTTTATATCCGGCAATGGAGGATTTTTTTCTCGACATGACGACAGGGAAAAGTCAGACGGTTAAAACCCTTAGAGTTCCGCTTCCAAAATTCACCTTAATCGGAGCAACGACAAAAGCCGGTGAACTTTCAGGCCCGCTCCGTGACAGGTTCGGTATAATTCACAGACTGGAATTTTATACAGATAACGAACTTGCTCAAGTAATAAGACGTACAGCAGGCATTCTTGAGGTAGAAATCACAGACGGCGGAGCTTTGGCGATAGCAAGACGTTCAAGAGGTACTCCTCGTATTGCAAACAGGCTTATCAAACGTGTAAGCGACTATGCTCTTGTAAAATCCGACGGATCCGTTTCCGAAATTGTTGCAAACAAAGCACTTGATGTCTTAAATATTGACGAATACGGTTTAGATTCAACAGATAGAAGCCTTTTGACGATGATTATCGACAAATATAACGGCGGCCCTGTCGGAATTGAAACTCTTGCGGCAGCTTTAGGCGAAGACACAAGAACTTTAGAGGATGTTTGCGAACCGTTCTTGTTGCAGGCAGGACTTTTGCAAAGAACACCTCGTG
>ONYB01000136.1 GCA_900321895.1 uncultured Brachyspira sp. | reverse complement strand
TTCTCTCAAATCGAAAATACTTTTGCGAAAAATTTGGCAAACGTGCAACGACAAAATTTATTGTTAAAATTTTATTGTCTTATTTGTATGTGCTGAAGCAGGCAACGGTGAGGGGATAAAAGTAAAATGTTATACGAAGTTAATAAGTTAATAGGAGAATAAGTAAATAAGTTCAAATCGGGTGCTTTGCACCAAAGCAGTTTTTGAACACCATACAAACTTGTCGGTTCATACGAACAAAGCGAATTCTCATCCAAACAGCTCCACTTAAAGAACTTATTTACTTATTTACTTATTCACCTATTAACCCGAAATCACATACCAATACACTCGTGCCCCTCCAATTTTCCATTCCTTGACGATATTGACGAACAAATGCTATAATATATCAACGCCTATTTATTTTTTTATCGGATATGGAAAGGAGAATTTATGTCGAATTCGCTTATTCCGTACTCTTTTATCCCCGGAACAAAAGCCAAAGCCCAAGAGGTTAACGCAAACTTCATAGCTTTGGCAGATCAGATTACGGAAAACAAAAACTACACGGACATGAAAATTAGTGAAACAGTTTCTTCAATAGATACTCAAAAAGCTGATTTAAAATTGGGAAATACTACACTCGTTTCAAATTGTATTTTGGATGCTCCAAACGGAATTGTCACCTACACAGGAAACACAATCACAGTAAAATCAGGTTTAAAAATGCTAATTCCGAACGGCAGAAACAACGACGGAACTTACAAAACAATCGAACGCTCGATTGAAGAAGATATTATTTTGACAACATCCAAGAACGACAACGTAAACTGCGTCTATATAACAGAAGAAAGTTCAGGCACAGCGGAAGTTTACCAGTACAATTTTACAACTCCGAAATTCGGTGGCGGTATTTGGTACAACTTGCGAGAAAACAAATCCTACAAATTTGACACAGATACAAAAACTTGGGAAGAATTTCCGTGCATTGTAATTGCGACTTACGAAAATGAGTCAGGCACGGTAACAAATGTAAAATCTAATTCTCCGATTGCTTTGTTGAAAGAAAATGATTTGGAAGAAATAAATACTTTCGGGTTCCCTGATTATGCGAATGTTGTCGGTAAGGCAAACGGTACAAAGCATTATGCAAAAACGGACGGATATCTTTATTGTTGGGCAGAGGCACAACAAAATTTGACAAAAAATTTGCACATTGAAGATAAAAGTTTTGGTATTGTTCATCACCCTATGGGGCATATCGGTTGGTCAGGTTTGTGCATGCCGGTTAGCAAGGGGAATTCATATAGTTTGGATGGGGGTAGTACCGGTTTGAACTTTATACCCGTGAAAGGAGCAAATTAAGATGTTTTATGTAATTAAAGACGACAAAATTTATGAATATGGTGACAAAATCAATTCTGCGTGGAGCTTTCCTCACTTGGCAAAAGAGTTTAAAAACTTGTCAATGAAGGAATACGAACAAAATCAAGATAAATATGAAATCAGAAACGGAGAACTAGTTGATATTTCTGAAACAGAAATTTATTTAAAAATCGTTGCCGAAAAAGATAAGGCAAAACGAATTTCTGAAATAAAAGAAGAACTTGAAAAGCTTGATTTGAAGTGTATTCGGGCATTGCGAGAAGGCGGTAATGCGTTAGATGGTACTCCATATCTTGAAAAATATCAGGCAGAAATAAATATACTTAGAGATGAGTTAAATTCTCTCGGTTAAATTATTAACAAGGGCGGGATTGCAAAGCAATCCCGCCCTTGTTGAAAAATAAAATCAATCAAAAAACTTCCGGATTTGTTAAAAAAATATATTTTTGTTACAATCAATATAACTAATAGAAGGAGAAAAGTTATGGTTGAAATAAGACAAGAATTTATTGAGCAAGCAAAGCATTTGACTCGTAATGCGGAGGTTTTGCCCGGTGGTATTGAAGAATTGGCTGCAAAGTTGCAGTATTCAAAAGATACTAATACACCATTGAGGGTAAAACTCGGAATGGATCCGACTCGACCGGACTTGCATTTGGGGCATACCGTTGTTATGAGAAAGCTCAGAGAATTTCAGCAGCTTGGGCATAAAATTGTGCTTATTGTCGGTGGTGCGACAGCAATGGTAGGCGACCCGTCAGGCAAATCAGAAACCCGTCCTGCATTGACAAAAGAGCAAGTTGAAGAAAATGCTAAGTCTTATTTTGACCAAATGTCAAAGGTTTTGGACGTATCGCAGGCAGAAGTTACAAATAATGCCGATTGGTTGCATAAGCTGAGCTTTACGGATTTGTTAAAATTGGCTTCAAAAGTAACGGTTGCTCAGATGATGACAAGAGATGATTTTGCAAAAAGATATAGTGAAGGCAAACCGATTGCAATCCACGAATTTTTCTATCCGTTGATGCAGGCTTACGACTCTGTCGCTATTGATTCCGATATCGAACTTGGCGGTACTGATCAGAGATTTAACACACTTTTAGGTAGAGATATTCAAGTGGCTTATGGCAAAAAATATCCTCAGTTGGTAATGCTTTTACCTCTATTAGAAGGTACGGACGGCGTTGTAAAAATGTCAAAAACTTATCCTGAACACTGTATTTCGCTCACGGACAGTGAAAACGATATGTTCGGTAAGTTGATGAGTATTCCTGATAATATGATTTCAAGATATTTTAGTCTTTTGACAGATGCGACAAAGGATGAGCTTGAGTTAATCGATAAACAGATTGCAGAAGGTTCTGTAAACCCTCGTGACATCAAGATGAAGCTTGCATATACGATTACTGCGGAATATCATGGTGACGAGGGTGCAAAACGAGGTCAGGAAGCATTTATAAATGTCGTTTCCAATAAGGGAATTCCTGATGACATTGAAGAGTTTTCAGGGTTTAACGGTAAAGGAATTCTTGATGCTTTGGTAGAATTAAAATTTGTTCAAAGCAAAGGTGAAGCAAAAAGATTAATCCAAGGTGGCGGTGTAAAAATTGATGGCGAAAAAATCACCGACATGACCTATACTCTTAGCTTCACAAATGCAGTAGTATTACAGGCAGGTAAACGTAAGTTTGCCAAGTTAGTATAAACGAAGTGAAGAAGTGAATAAGTTAATAGGTGAATAAGTTCTTATCGTTCGCTTCGCTCAATAGCTACTTTGGTGCGTAGCACCCGTAATGCACTTATTCACGAGCCCGATTAGGGCGAATTTACTTATTTACTTATTCACCTCTTCTAAAAAAGGGACACACCATGCTAAAGACCCTAAGACGAGGACTTACAAAAGTTAAAGAAGATATACAGGTAATTTATGACAAAGACCCTGCTGCGGGGAATATTCTTGAAGTTATTCTTTGTTATCCTGGGTTGCATGCTTTGATTTTGTATCGTCTTGCTCATAGAATTTATAAGTGGCATATTCCTTTAATCCCGAGAATAATTTCGTATATTACAAGGATTATTACAGGGATAGAAATTCATCCGGCTGCAAAAATCGGCAGAAGATTTTTTATTGACCACGGTGAAGGTGTTGTTATTGGGGCAACAACAGAAATTGGCGATGATGTTTTGATTTATCAGCAGGTTACACTCGGAGGAACCGGTAAAGAGCAAGGGAAACGTCACCCGACTTTAGGCAATAATGTTATTGTCGGTGCCGGTGCAAAAGTTCTCGGAAATATTACACTTGGTGATTTTGTGCGAGTCGGTGCAGGTTCTGTT